>JAIQGE010000009.1 GCA_020072815.1 Terriglobia bacterium
AATGGGTGTTTAGCCCTTTCTCTCGATTGTGTCGCGCCCTCCCCACCCCAACGCACGAAGCGTGCGTCGGGGACCCCGGCTTCGGGGCTCACCATCATACTCTTCGCTTTTCCCGACCTCACGGTCGGGGCTAGGCTGTATCGCGCCTTCGGCGCTTTGGGTAATGCCGAACCGCAGACCCTCGGGTATTTTAGGGAACGGAAGAGATGAGATCCGGTGTGTCGCTCCCTTGTGTCGCGCCCTCCCCACCCCAACGCACGAAGCTTACCCCGACCTCACGGTCGGGGCTAGGCTGTGTCGCGCCTTCGGCGCTTTGAGTAATCTCGCCGGAGAATCCAGAACATGGAATCGGTCGGCAACCGAAAAGAGGCGCAGCCGAAGGCGCAGCGGTCCACTCGCTTCTAGAAAACAGAGACAGTTTTTAGGACGATGAACTATTTCGCGCTTGATATAGCGAATAAAATACGATATGCTAGCGACTAGCGTCTAGCTGCTGGCAACTAGCTTGAAGCAAAACCGCAAGAAAAACCGCGCCGCCCAGGCGGATGCTTGGTTTGAGGCTCTTTGAAAACCAGTGATTTCGCTCAAGAGGACCCAAGCGTCTGTGCCTGAAAGAGTTAGCAGTAGATATTACTACTAAGGCAACAGTTGGGTCACCGTTGGGTCGAATGGAATAAAGCCCTGTGTTTGCAACACGCATCTTAGGGGAGGGGTGGGGGTGGGAGTAACCGAGTGGTGATTGACAAGGTGGTTAATGGATCGCCAAAATCGGAAAAACCCTTAACCGCAGAGGACGCAGAGGTCGCAAAGGAAGACACCGGCAGGAGTGCCGGTGCCACACGGGCATCGTTAGTCCACCTTCTCCCTTCCCATCAACCACCTCTTCGCCACTTCCACCATCGCCAGATACAGAATCGCGGCGATCGCCAGGAAGCCGAAATACATGGCGGGCAGCGGGGTGAAGCCCAGGTCGCGAGCCAGCGGCGTATAAGGAAGGACCATCCCGATGATGACGATGGCCAGCGTGGTGATGGTAAGCGCGCCACTGGGACGGCTACGCAGCGGGTTTCCGGCGGTGCGAATCACGAACAGCACCAGGGTCTGCGTCGCCAGCGATTCGACGAACCATCCGGTATGGAACTCGGCTTCAGGGGCGTGCAGAAAATGCAGAAGCACGTAAAAGGTGAGAAAGTCGAAGAGCGAACTGATGGGCCCGATGAAGATCATGAAGTTGCGGACCAGGCTGATGTCCCAGCGCTGCGGCTTGCGCACGTAACTTTCGTCCACGTTGTCCGTGGGGATAGTGACTTGCGCCATGTCATACATAAAATTGTTGAGCAGGATCTGCGTGGGCAGCATGGGCAGGAACGGCAGAAACAATGACGCGCCGGCCATGCTGAGCATGTTGCCGAAATTGGAACTGGTGCCCATGAGCAGATACTTCATCACGTTGCCGAAAGCTTTGCGGCCTTCCAGGATGCCGTCATGCAGAACGCGAAGGCCGGGCTGCAGCAGGATGATGTCGGCGGCGTCGCGGGCCACGTCCACAGCGGTGGAGACGGAGATGCCGACGTCGGCCGAATGCAGCGAAGGCGCGTCATTGATGCCGTCACCCATGTATCCCACAACGTGGCTGCGGCGCTTGAGCGCCAGGATGATACGGTTCTTCTGCGCCGGCGAAACGCGCGCGAACACCGTAGTCTGCTCCGCAACGTGCGCCAGCGCCAGGTCGGTCATGCGGTCCAGGTCGTCGCCCAGCACGATCTCGCCGGCGTCCACGCCAACTTCTTTGCAGATGTGGCCGGTGACCAGGTCGCTGTCGCCGGTGATGATCTTTACTTCCACGCCGTCGCGTTTCAGGTCGGCGATGGCATCGGCCGCTTCGGTCAACGGCGGATCGCCAAACGCGAGAAAGCCAGCCAGCGTGAGATCGCGTTCGTCAGCGACGGAGTACGCCGCCTCGACCGGCGGTTTGGCATACGCCAAGGCCAGCACGCGGAAACCCTGCCCGCTCAGCGTTTCATAGGTTTTGTGGCAGCCAGCAAGAACAGCTGCGTCAGCGGGAACGGTTTTGCCGCCGATCTCGTACGCTGTAAGCAACGGGAAGATTCCTTCGGGCGACCCTTTGGTGATCAGCAGGCGATCCCCGGCTTGGTCTTTGGTTTGCTCCACGACAATGGACAGGCGCCGCCGCTCAAAGTCGAAAGGAATCTCGTCGCGTTTTTCGTAGCCTGCGGTCCCGGGATCGCCTTTCTGCAGAATCGCCGCATCCAGCGGGCTGCGGATGCCGGTCTCAAATTTGCTGTTGAGATAGGCCAGCAGGAAAGCCCGTTCTGACGGCGCGCCGTTGGGGTCCACGGAACTTTCCAGCACCATGTTGCCGGTGGTAAGAGTTCCAGTCTTGTCGCTGCACAGCACGTCAATGCTGCCGAAGTTCTGGATGGCGGAAAGATGCTTGACGATGACTTTCTTGCGGGCCATCACAACGGCGCCCTTGGCCAGAGTGACGGAGGTGATCATGGGAAGAAATTCCGGCGTAAGGCCAACCGCCAGGGCCACGGCAAACAGCAGCGACTGAAAAGGATTGTGATGAAGAACGATACTGACCACGATCAGGAAAAGCACCAGAAAGATGATGGCGCGCATGATCAACATGCCAAAGCGGCGCAGCCCCTGGTCGAAGGGCGTCTCCGCGGGCCGTTGCGCCAGGCGCTCAGCAATATCGCCGAACGCCGTCCGCGGGCCAGTGGCCACCACCACGGCCGTGGCCGTACCGCTCACAATGGACGTGCCCAGAAAGACCATGTTTCTGGCGTCGGGAGAGGACGATGCCGCGTCGCCGGTGGCGTCCTTCTCAGAAGGAAGGGACTCCCCGGTGAGCGAGGCCTGCTGCGCGTACAAATCGCGCTCTTCCAGGAGCCGGGCGTCGGCGGGAACCAGGTCGCCGGCGGCAAGCCGGATGATGTCGTCGGGCACAACGTCACGCCGCGGGATGTCCTGCCAGCGGCCGTCGCGCAGAACGGTGGCCGTGGGCGCCACCCGCGCGTTCAGGTCCTCAATGGCCCGTTGCGATTTGTAGGTCTGATAGAAGTTTACGGCAATGCCAACCAGCACCATCACTACGATGATGACGGCATCCACCAACTGGCCGAGAAAACCGGACAGCACCGCGGCCAGCAGCAGAATTATGACGAGAGGATTGAGAAACAGGAGCAGCAGCTCAGCGAGCGGAGACCGGCGCAACTGTGGCTTGGGATCGTTCGGCCCAAATTGTTTGAGCCGTTCCGCGGCTTGTTGCGATGTCAGGCCCGGTTTGGGTTGCCCGGACGCCCGGGCCGGCACCGGCATTTCAGAGACTTCTGGCATCCACTCCGCTCAGGAGAGCCGTCAGCCGCAAACTCTCACCGGCAGGTTAGCACAGGACAATGCGCCGCCGATATCACCCGATATGCCACGCTGGACCGCAACTGGAACCCCGGCAAGAACGCGCTCCTGATGCCCAGGGCGATCAGGTCTGTGCTGTGCTTGCGCGCATGCGTCAGGACGGTCTGCACGGTATCGCCAAACTCGATCACAAATTCCGGTTTGACGTCGCCAAAGAGCGGCTGGTACATGTGCATCATGCTTCTGCGCACCGGCTCGGCGAGCATTTTAGCGTCAGGGTTGGTGGCGGCATCTTCCGGCATCACATGCAGAACGGTAACTGTGGCGCCATAAGCCTTGGCGAGCTGCACCACGTACGGCAACGAACGCGTGCTCTCTTCGGACAAATCCGTAGGGACCAGAATGCGCTTGAATCCCAGGTCCGTACGGACCGCCACATCAGGCCCCACGGTCAATACCGGGCAAGTGGCGACGCGGCAGATCTCTTCCACGGCGGAGCCCAGCAGCAAGCGGCGGACCCCGGTTCGGCCATGCGTCCCGGCCACCACCAGGTTGATCTTGTTGTCGGCGATCTCGCGGCTGAGTTCGTCAGCCAGCAGGCCTGAAGGCATCAGCGACTTGGCAGTAATGCCGCCGAGTGTGGGCGAGCCGAGCAGGTTCTTGAGTTCTCGCGCCGAGCTTTCATTCTCCGACTGGTAGAGATAAGGCGCGGCTTCCGGCGCGCCGATCGCCAGTGACGAAGGCGTGATGATGTGACAAACGAACACGCGTGACCCGAATTTGCGGGCCAGGCCGGCGGCCCAGGGCAGCGCTTTCATGGAAAACGCGGAGAAATCGGTGGCCAGCAGAATATTGTCGAATGTTGAAGCCTTGGTGGTTTCAGCCGCTGGAGCCGGGCTGGGGGCGATAACACTGGGAGTGGACATATTCCCTCCTCTCCTATTTAACTTTCAACTGTATCCCCGCCGGTGTCCCATTCGATGTGACTCTAATCACATCTTGCGCGAGAGGCCAAAATAGTGCCGCCCGCAGATTTTGCGAAATCTACAGAGCGAAACCGGCATCTTAACCAATGAGATCTTTCACTTGAAACGCATCGCGCTCATCGTCGTAGGCTGGGGGTTCCTGCTGCTCGGGATCGCCGGCTTGTTTCTCCCAATTCTGCAGGGGATTCTGTTCATTCTGGTCGGCCTGACCATCCTGGCCACCGAGTATCATTGGGCCCGCCGCTGGATTACCAAACTTCGGCAGCGCTACCCGGCAATGGACGGCAAGCTCCGCAAGTTCCTGGGCAAGAAAGCCAAATACATCCCCGGCCATGAACCGGCCGTGGACGATCAATAATTCGCTTGGTCCTTTACCCCGCCAGCGCTGGCTCCAGCGTTATGACTTCTTCAGAGAACGGATTCTGCAGGTCGCGAATGCTATACGTGGTCCGGATCTCAGCGCCGCTTTTCTGGACCATGGCTCCCACCGAACAGTACTTGTTCTCAGACAGGTGGATCGCGTCCTCTACGGCGCGGGCATCAATGTTGCGCCCAGTGACGGTGTGATGGATGTGCACCGTCGTAAACACCTGCGGCGGCGACTGCCGCTGTTCAGCGTCCACGGAAACCTCGTAAGCCGATACATCCTGGTGCTTCTTGTTGGTCAGCACGGTGATGACATCAAACGCGGTGCATCCCGCCAGGGCGCCGGCCAGCAATTCAATGGGCTTGGGGCCGGTGTGTCCAACGGCATCGTCAATGATCAAATGATGCCCTGAGCCAGTTTCCATGGTGAATTGGCGTGTCGCCGGGAAATTGAGCCTTACTTTGGCTTGTACCATTGGCCACCTCCATGAATTCTCTCCAAGGATCGCTCACAACTTGCACGAACACAGTGATTTGGATCACTCACGTCCCAGCTTTTGCGGCCGCGCTCTCATTCAGGCTTGTGACATGCATCACGGACGCCGGGCAGGCGTAGGGCGAATAATCGCTTTTTGAATAGTGGCGAGCAGGAGAACGCGATGCCAAAATGTTTGTCAAACCAGAAAGAGCGGCAGAAGGAACAGCGGGCCATAGTGGGCGCACAGCGGGGTGAGCCGGGCGGCTTCCAATATCTTTACGAGAAGTACAGAACCTATGTTTACAGCCTCTGCCTGCGGATGACGCACGATCCCGCCCTGGCGGAAGACCTCACCCAGGACATCTTTCTCCACGTGTGGCGCAAAATCTCATCGTTCAAAGGGACCGCCCTGTTCCGGACCTGGCTGTATCGCGTTGCGGCCAACATGGTGCTGCTCTATTTCCGCCGCCACAAGATGAACACTTTTTCGCTGGACAATGAAACCCTGGCGTTTACTGAAATCCACATGGCGGAAAGCACTCCTCAGCCGGACATGGAAGAAAACATCTCTCTCCGCCGCACGCTGGGCGAATTGGCGCCGCGTTACCGCCGCGTCCTGATGCTGCACGACGTGCACGGGTACAGGCATGAGGACATCTCCCACCTGCTGGGCATCACTTCCGGGGCCAGCCGTTCTCAGCTGCACAAAGCGCGGGTGAAGCTTCGCGTCGCCTTGGGTCCGCGTACCAAGATCAAAGTAGGGAAACTTCATTCCATTGAGCCGGCGATTGGCGCCGTGGCGGCCTGACTCCGCGACCGCCGGCGCGCACGGGGCTCACTTCCTTTCGACTCAACTTGATCTGAAAATCACGCAGGGGTTCGCACCAAAGCTCCAGGCTTGTCACCCCGGCCTATTCTCCCCAGCTGCTCCCGCTAAAGATCGGGGCGGTAACCGCCGCGCTGCTGCAGTGCAAGACCAGCTTGCCTTCTTCGTAACCGATCTCCAGAGCGAGGGGCCATCCGGCGGCGTTGCAATGGAGACGCAGCGAATTCGGGCCGGCAACTTCGAACACGCGCCGCTTTCCACCTATGTCCACGGCAACGTCAATGGCCGTGACTCCGTTCTTAAGTTCGCGGGCGGCAATTTGTTCCAGTGGGCGTTGCAAACATTCCGCCACGCACAGGCCTTTGCCGGTGTCACGTTCGATGTCCACCACCATGCCACGCAACATTTCCGTGCACCAATGACAGAATTCCTGCCATCGCGCCGCGGCAATCTCGTGCGCGACAATAGGCTCCGGACGAGAAGCCGGTGCAGAGGGGCTTGCCGAGCGGTGTGAGGCTGGAATAAAAACGTCCATTGGCCGTGGGTCCATGAGCTTGGCTGACTTCATAACATTCACCCTTTCAATTTTTCTAGGCCGTGCGTTGGGTCAGGACCGGGCACTCGGCTTCCTGCACCACTTTGTAAGCTACGGTATTGCGGAAATGCGTGCTGGCTTCGCCCGCGTGACGGACCCCCAGCGCCAGCACGTCCGCCTGATGTTCGTGAATGGCATGCAGAATTCTTTCCGCCGGATCGCCAAAATCCACCACCAGCTCGTAGCCGCATCGCGGGTCCATTTCACGGCAGAACAGCTTTTCCATCTGGGTCCGGGCGCGCGCCGCGAGTTCCATGGCCGCGGAACTCAGCGCGTCGCTGGAGGAAATCACGTGCAGTACGACAATCTTGGATTGGTACTCCGCCGCCAACGAAGCCACCAGAGGAAATGCCGCTCGCGATTCCACGGAAAGGTCCGTAGGAAAGACAATCGTCTTGATACCCTGCATATCGGCGAAGCGCGGAGAAAGGTGAGGCCCCACGGTCAGCACCGGGATGTGGAGGCTGCGGAACAATTCTTCGGCAAGTGAGCCCATCAGCAGCCGCATCAGGCCGGAATGGCCATGCGTCCCCACTACGATCAGGTCAATATCGTGTTCGGTGACCATACGCCGCAGTTCTTCCGCGGGATCGCCGGTCTCCACGATCACGGAAGCGGCCACGCCGGCCATCTCTTCGGCGTGGAGAAGTTTGTCCATCGCCTCGCGTGAATCGCGCTCATGCTTGTTGTCCATCACAACAACTGCGTCCGGGGAATACATGGTGTAAGGCAGCGGCGGACGGATGTGCGCCGCAAAGACTTGGGAGTGATAACGGCGGGCGATGGCGGCGACGATGGGCAGCGCCGCGCGGGAAGCCTCAGAGAAATCAATCGCGTACAGGACCCGCTTGATCTGGATGGCAGGGACAATGGGAATCACGGCGGAATGCATGGCATCCTCCAGCACATTCCATGCTCCCGCAAATGACGAGGCCCTGGCAGTGACCAGGCTCACACGTCAAATCTGCAAGGCGGACGTCAGAACGTTTCCAGGAACTGCTGCGGGGAAAGCTTGGGGACCAGGGCAGGCAGGTGATCGTCCAGACTGAAGTGCAGGTCCATCTCCAGGGCGCAGCTTCCGCAAAGCCAGAAGTATTCAATGGACGTGCGCGCGTTCCGCCGCGGTACCGCGAAGAGCTTGCCGTCCCTTAGATAAAGGAAGGGCGCACGACAGCAGGGATTGGCGCACTGTGAGACCACGTTCACCTCGTTGTCCTACCTTAGTCGGCGCCAGCAATTTGTGATGTGATCGTAGTCACACAAGTTATGATCTTTAGCTTGAAGCCTTTTATAGGCCCTGTTTATGAAAGCTCTTGTTTTGAACAGTCCGGCGCCGGTGGAGACCAATCCGTTGGTCCTGCGTGATGTTGCTGTGCCCGTTCCGGGCGAAGGCCAGGTGCTGGTGCGGGTGACCGCTTGCGGCATCTGCCGCACGGACCTGCACGTGGTGGAAGGCGAACTGACGCCCCGCAAGGCTCCCGTCATCCCCGGGCACCAGATCGTGGGGGTCATCGAAGGGTCGGGTAGCGCAAGAGGAAAGTTTCCCCTGGGCGCCCGCGTGGGAATCCCCTGGCTGCACAAAACCTGCGGGACCTGCTTCTACTGCCGCGCTGACCGCGAAAATCTCTGTGACGCCCCCCAGTTCACCGGCTACTCCGCGGATGGCGGTTTCGCCCAATACACGCTGGCCCATGAAGACTTTGTTTACCCGCTACCCACGGGCTTTGACGATCTGCAAGCGGCTCCGCTGTTGTGCGCGGGAATCATCGGCTTCCGTTGCCTGCGCGTCTCCGGCCTGCCCCCGCGCGGCAACCTGGGCATTTACGGATTCGGGGCCGCTGGCCACGTCTGCATACAGGTGGCACGCCATTGGGGCGCGAAGGTCTTTGTTTGCACCCGCGAAGAGAAGCACCGCCGGCTGGCGCTCGAATTGGGCGCCGCCTGGGCCGGAGGGGCCATGGCCGAACCGCCGGAGAAGCTCGACGCCTCCATAATTTTTGCCCCCGCCGGTGAACTGGTGCCTCCCGCGCTGCAAGCCTTGCGCAAGGGCGGCACGCTGGTGCTGGGTGGAATCCACATGAGCCCGGTGCCAAGTTTTCCCTACCAGCTTATCTATCAGGAACGGTCCATCCGCAGCGTGGCCAACAATACCCGCAGTGACGGCCACGACTTTCTGCGCCTGGCGCCGGAGATTCCCATTCACACGGAGACCCAGGTCTTCCCGCTGGAAGCAGCCAACCAGGCGTTGAACGCACTCAAGCACGACGGCATTCGCGGCGCCGCGGTACTTCAAATCTAGTTTTACCGGTAGTCGATAGTTTGAGTTTTCTCACACATCGGTCAATTGGCCACGCTTGTCTCCTAGGTCCTGCACAAAACTATCTGCCTGATCCACGCTGCAAAAAGCGGAAGCCGTTGGTTTCTCTGGTGACGCGCGTCACAGCGCTCTTGGGCAATTTAAGAGGACGATTGCATGTGGGGTGCTAGGAGTAAATCCATGAAGCCGCTCAAGCCCAACGGTTATGTGCTGATATTGTTCGCTGCAATCGTAACAGGCATTTTTCTGGTTGGCGCCGCCCGCCCAAATTTTGACGACCCAGTCAAATCGGCCGCCGACAAGAAAATCGAGAAGCTAATTCCCTCGCTCAACGGCGCGGATTTATACCGCTATCATTGCGCTACTTGCCACGGAGTGGACGGCAGGGGCCACGGCCCAGTGGTTCCGGCCCTGAGCGTGAAAGTTCCTGACCTCACCACCATTGCGAAACGCAACCACGGCGAGTTCCCTGCCGACCGAATCCGCAACATCATTTCCGGCGATGAGGTTTTCTTCGCGCATGGCTCTCGCGACATGCCCATCTGGGGCCCAATTTTCCACCAGATTGAGAATGATCGCGACTACGGCAACATCAGGCTGCAGAACGTCACCGAACATTTGCGGTCTATCCAGCAAAAGTAGCGCCGTCGCGTGGCACAATGAAGGGCGTGAATCCCCCAGGAGATCAGCAACCTCTCATGCCCGCAGCTTCTTCCTCTGCGGCGGACGAACTCGCCCGCATGGTGACCGCCGCGCACGCGAGAATCCGTTCTTCTGTTCTGGAGACGCCCGCTGAACTGGTTTCCGATCTGTTTCCGGGAAAGCTCGCCCATGTCTATTTCAAACGTGAAGACCTGCAGGACACCGGCTCGTTCAAACTTCGCGGCGCGACCAACAAAATTCTCTCGCTAACCGCGCAGCAGTCAGCCCGCGGGGTGATCGCCGCTTCCAACGGCAACCATGGGTTGGGCGTGGCCGCGGCTGCCAGGCGCGCGGGCGTCACGGCTGAAGTCTACGTCTCCGCGCAAGTCTCGCCGGCCAAGGCCCAGCGCATTGAGCAACTCGGCGCGACCATTCAACGTGCTGGATCGAATCCGCTCGACGCCGAACTCGCCGCACGCGCGGCCGCGGAGCAATCCGGTAAAGTCTTTATCTCACCGTATAACGACCTGGAAGTCATGGCCGGCCAGGGCACGATTGCCGTGGAACTGTTGAACCAGGTGCCCGACATGGACGCAATCTTTGTCGCCGTGGGCGGAGGCGGATTGATTGGCGGCATCGGAGCTTTTCTGAAGCACGCATCGCCGAAGATCGAAGTCGTGGGCTGCTGGCCGCAGAATTCGCGCGTGCTCTACGAGTCCATCAAGGCCGGCCGAATCCTGGATGTCCCCGAAGACTACACTCTGTCTGAGAGTACGGCAGGCGGCTTGGAGCCGGGTTCGGTTACGCTCGGCGTCTGCCGCAACGTGATTGACCGCTCGGTGCTGGTTTCCGAGGATGAAATTCTCGCGACAATTCGCCGCGTGCGCGATGCTCAAGGCTGGATCATGGAGGGCGCCGCTGCGGTGGCGGTGGCAGCGTTTGAGAAGGAAGCCGGCCGCTATGCGGGCAAGACCGTGGTGGTGGTGATCTGCGGCGGCAACGTCTCGCCTGAGGTTGCCAAGAAAATCGGATAGAGCTGCGTCCTTACGGCTTCCCTCCCGGTTCGGGCACTTGAACATTCACAGCGACCGGCGGCGCAGATTCTTCCAACGCTTCCACGCGATATCCGGCTGCGGATATCCGGGTTAGAAGCGCGCTGATCTCGCTCTGCAACCCGGTCAAAGGCTTGGGGTCCGGCAGTTGCCGGCCGGACAGATCGAGAAGCGTGCGCAATGACATCCACCACAGCAGCCGCTCGAAGTGTTCCTTCACCAGGTACGCCGAACCTTCAAACTGATGCACGCCCATGGCCCAGGCAACGTCAGGATCGCGAATCCATTTCCACGCGGCCGTAGTGTCCGTAGCGTGGGCAAATGAAGCGCGCAGCCGAGCCGCGGCCCGCCAGTGCGAGTCGCCTTCCATGCCGCACGCCGCAAAAGCTTCAGCCAGCGGCTCGCGCAGACGCATGGCGTCGAAAAGTTGCGTGGCGGCAGCTTCAGGCGCCGACGCATCCCGCAGAGAGCCGATCGCTTCCACCGCGCACCACGCCAGCACGGAAGCCCACAATGCAGGCGAAGGCTTTTCCACGGGAAGCACCGCGACAGCTTCCGCGGGCCACGGACTGGCGGCCTTAGAGCACAGCGCCGGCAATTTCTGCGCCGCCCTGATTCTTGCGGCCAGCAATTCCTGCGCAGCGTTGGCGTCCGGACGCCATCCCGGCGGCGCATGGATTCCCGCGGCCCCGCCGGCGCCACTGGCAACATAGTTTTGCACTTCCGACAGCACGACAGCCATTCGTTCGCGAATCACCGCCAACGCCTTTTCCCGCGACCCGCCATCAGAAGCTGTTTCGACCGCCAGCTGCGGCGGGCTCCCGGCAGTTCTTTCCTCCACATGCGCAGACGTCGCCAACAACGCCAAGACGTCTGAATCCAGCAGCGCCCGCAATGCAAGGTGCACCGGTTGGAGTTGAAGACTCCGCAGCGCGTCTTCCAGGCTGGCCACGCCGTGGCCCGCAAGGGCATCGCAGAGCCGCCCCCAGGGATGCGCACTGTCTTCGCGCAAGTCACGCCAGTCGAGAAAAACGTGGCACTGATACGCGTGCAACTCCAGGCTTAGCCCGCGTCCGGCCAGATCGCGTGCGCGATAGAGGAACTCCAGACCGCTCAGGGCGTCGCGGCACGCAGCGAACATCGCGCGGTCATCGGACAAACCAAACGACTCGGCCAGCGTCTTCTGCTTCAGCGGCTTGCTGCCGTCCGCCTGCTTCTCCGCGTACGAACAAGAGATGCGCACCCAGCCGCGGGCGCTGGAATAACGATTGTTGAACACCACCAGAGCGCGCTCACTGCCAAAGCGGTTGGTGTAGGCGAACACGTCTTCATTCACCGTACCCTGGTCGGTGAAAAAATCGTAGAGCAGAAAATTTTCCACCTCGGCAAATTGATAACGCCGCCGCAACAGCGGCGAGATTTCCCGCTCATGGCGCGCCACCAGCCAGGAGTCTGGCGCTTCGTCGTGGTAGGCGCGGCGATATTCCATCCCGTAGCGCTCAGTGTAGCCTTCAATTTGACCGTGGCCGAACATAGGCAGGCCGGGCAGAGTTGCCATCAGCGTGCACACGCCGAAATATTTGTCGCCTTTGCCGAACTGGTCCACCGCGGTGCGCTCGTCAGGATTGTTCATGAAGTTGACGTAGCGCTTGAGCACGTCAGGATCAAAGCTGAGCGTGTTCTTGATGACCGCGCGGTAGTTGGCGTTCTCTTCGTCGCGCATCATGTTCATAAAAGCGCTGTTGTAAACGCGATGCATGCCCAGCGTCCGCACGAAGTAGCCCTCCATCAGCCAGAAAGCTTCGGCCAGCAGCAGCGTGCTGGGGGCTTCCGCTGCCACGCGGTCCACCACCTCACGCCAGAACTCGAGCGGCATGGCGGCATCAAACTGCGCTTTGGTCAGCCCGTGCTCCGCGCGCGAAGGGATGGCGCCGCCCATTCCCGGCTCGGGAAACCACAAGCGCTGGTAGTGGCGCTTGGCCAAGGTCATGGCGGCATCAAAGCGGATGATGGGGAACTTGCGCGCCACGTGCAAAATGGCCTGGATCACCGCTTCGCGCACTTCAGATTTCAGGTAATTCAACTGTGCGGTGTCATTCCAGGGATAGCTGGTGCCGTCATTGCCGTGATAGATGTAGCGTGTGTCGCCGGTCGCGCGGTCCACGCGGCGGAAGACAACGGCGGCATCCGTCTTATCGAAGTAATGGTCTTCTATCTTTATTTCTACGCGATCGTCGGTGGAGACGTCCGGCCCGGTAAAACTGTACGCGGGATAAGGAGCGTGCGGCAGGGACAGGAACCAGTCAGGATGCTCAACCACCCATCGCGAATCAATGCCCATATGGTTCGGGACCATATCACTGGCCAGGCGGATGCCGCGGGCCCACGCGCGATTGCGCAAATCGTTGTAAGCCCGCTCGCCGCCCAGGTCGTCCGCGATGATGTAATCGTGCAGCGAGTACGCGGATGCAGCGGCCTCAGGATTGCCGCACAACTGCTTGATCTTCTGCGACGCGTGGCTGCGCTCCCACAAGCCGATCAGCCACAGCCCGTTGAAACCGCGGCGGGCCATTACGTCCAGCTCTTCATCGGGGACCTGGTCCAGCGTGCGGATAGGGCGTTTGTAGGTCTTGGCCAACTGGTCTAGCCACACATAAGCGCTCTTGGCCATCATGACCGTGCGCGGCATCCACTCCAGGTCAGGGCTGAAGCGTTCGTACTCGTGTTCCTGCTGCCGGAACTGCGGGACCGCGGCCACGCTGGAGTCGCCCCAGGTTTGCGCATCGCCAAAGTGCTGTGCCGGCGGATGGAAGCGCATCCACACCGCTGTCTGTTCTTCTTTGAGCACGTCCAGCGCGGTGAGCATGCGCTGGACCAAATCGCCCAGGATGATGGGCCATTTTTCGCGAATGAAAACCAGTTGTCCGTCCAGCGAATCCGGCGACGCCAGCGCCGGGGCGCGCAACATGTCCACCAGGTTCTGGTTCTCCGGGCCGAAGCGGGGACGCGTGGAAAAATATTCGCGCCACGCATTGGCCACCTGCGGATAGGCGGTGGTGCGGGAAAGATCGCCATCATCAAATAATTCCCGGAAGGGGCGAAACGCCGGATTCACATTGGCCAGCCACAGCAGCAACAATTCTTCCAGCGCCACGGCGCGGTGCGTGACGCCTTGCGTGGATCCGGCCAGCCAATGATCAGCTCGCAGTTCTCCGCGATAGACCGCGGCCACGGGAAAGCTTTCAGCAAAGCCTAGCAGCACACGGTCCAGTGCATCGCCGCCTAAGCGCGCGGCAAACCAATCCAGGGCATCGAGTATCACGCGGGGATCAAGCTGTTCGCGGAACTGCGCCACTACCGCGTGCAGAGCCTCATCAATCAGGCCCATGGCATTCAACTGTCCGGGATGGACCGCGCGCTCCGGATGGTTGGCCGCATCGCGGACAGTGTTCATGCGCTGGCTGAGGTCGCGGGCGGCCGTCAAGTTGGCAAATACTACGTTGCCGCTGAACGCAAACAGAACGTCCTCAAGAAGGTAGCGGTCGCGCGCCTGCCGCGAGATGTGGAATTCAAACAAGACCGGGCAAATGCCCCCTCTTCACTATATCAATGGCCACGGGGATTGTCGGGAGATGTTTGCTGCGGCGCACATGGCTCTGGCCTGCATCAGCCGGGCGCATTTTGCTGTGTTATAGTACGTTCAGGAAAAGGCCATTGGAAATTGAAATGCGAATTCGCGGCCTGATGGTGGATGGCGCTACCAACTCGCCCATTGTTCTGCTGGAAGACTTGGCGAGCAACCGCGTACTGCCCATCTGGGTGGGCCCTTATGAAGCCCAGGCCATTGCTTTTGAAATTGAAAAGCACGCGCCGCCCCGGCCCATGACCCACGATCTGATCAAAAATCTTTTGCTCGGGTTGAACATGCCGCTGCGCAAAGTTGTGGTCAGTGAGTTGAAGGACGATACGTTTCACGCCGTCCTCTGGCTGGACAATCACGGCGAGTTCATCGCCATGGATTCCCGCACCAGTGACGCTCTGGCCCTCGCGCTTCGCCTTGACTGCCCAATCTTTGTCGAAGAAAGCGTTTTGAAATCAGCATCGGTTTCCCGCTCAGAACGTGAAGAGGAGATTCGGCGCTGGCTCGGCGGCCTCAGTGACGAAGACTTCGGCCGTTATCGCATGTAACAGCCCGCCTTCGCGCACCAGCCAAATCTCAACTTCACGTCCTTCAACATCTGCAGCTTCGGTTACCGCTGCCGGACCTCCATTTGCACCGGCCGCGCTACCGAGTTCACGTCGGGATCGTAGTATTCATAGACGCGCGACTGAAACGTGCGGGCGCGTATCGGATACTTGGCGCGCAAGCGGAAGCGCAGTGTGACCGTGTCATGCGGGGCGAAGGAGTCGAAGTAGAGAATCGCCTGCGTTGCGGTCTGGGTGAATTTTTCCAGACGGCCGCTCTTCAATCCCGCGCTCGTCTCCTGGTATGCCTGCAGGTCTTCGCTGAGCAGATCAAAGCCCGGCGGAATTCCCAGATCAACCATCACCATATTGGCTGGCTTGCCCAGGTTGTTTTTGATGGTGGCCGTGGCCGTGGCGATGTCATCCTGCGCAAGCCGCGTGCGATCGTACGCAACTTCAATGGAGAGCGGCTCGCTGTCAGGCTGCTTGTCCCAAGGCAGGAAGTAGCGACCGACCACCTGGTACGCCAAGCCACCTTTGCCCTCAAACCGGACTTCCACCGTGTTCGCGCCACTGGACTCTCCCTTAAAGGCGAACTGGTGGAGTAGATCGTTGTTCTCCGGCGTCAGCGTGAGTTTCTGCACCGGCTTGCCGTTGAGCAACACTTCCAGCGTTCCGCGAACGTCGGCCGCACCCTTCTCCGTCGCCAGTAGCAGCGCCCGCAGCGCCATGATGGTTGCTTGCGTTGTGCCCCACGTGCCTGAAGCATCTTTCTTCGCGGCAATGTACGCAAGGGCCTTGCGGGCGGTGTTTGAAGATTGTCCCCACTTGAGCAAGGCCTGCACGGCCAAGCCGGTGGTCTCCACGCTGGCGCTGGCGCCGGTCGCGTACACGCCGGTTTCTTCTGACGTCCACCAGGCTTGCTCGTCTTTCTCCGTGCGCGCGTCCAGCAGGAGTTGCATGGCCTGGCGCGTGAAGTCGCGGTCTTTGCCGTAGTCGGCGGCAAAGTTGGCGACCACAGCCAGCGTATAGGAATCCGGCTTGGCTTTGGATCCCATATTGTTGGCGATGAACTGCTTGGCTTTCTCCACCGCCGGACCCTGGAACCCGGTGTTCTCCAGCGACCACGCGATGTAGGCGGTGATGCGCAACACATCATTGTTATAACGGTTTGTCGCGCCTTCATTGATGAACTGCGTGTCCGGCTTCCAACTGCCGTCAGCCTGCTGCTGGGCGGCCAGCCATTGCTGCGTTCGCGGTATCAGCTTGGGGTCAACGTCATGCACCTTGGACATGTCAGAGAATTCCATCAAGCCATATGACGTAAGGATTTTGTTGGCGGGCGCATTGCCAAACCATGAGAACCCGCCGCCGGCCACTTCAAAGGTCAGCAGGCGCTGGTACCCATTGGCGATGAACCCTTCGGCTTTCGCATGCACTTCAGGCGTCAACTTCTTGGTGCGCTTCATGTAGTCGAGCGCCAGCACGTTGGGATAGGTGCTGGACGAAGTCTGCTCGAAGCAGCCACCCGGCATGCGCAGCAGGCTGTCCATGCCTTCGATCACCTGGCTGAGCGGCCCCGGATACAGCCGGACAAAGATCTTGCTGGCGTCCGGGACGGATGTTGCGGGGAAATTCACTTCATGCCGAACAGATGTTTCCAGACGCCCGTTGAAGACCAGGTTCTGCTCGCGGCCGTTGGGAATGATTTCAATCTCGCGCACCACGATGTCCGCGCGGCCTGCGCCGCCTTTCATGCGGGCGGAGAGCGTCAGCTTGAACTTGCCAATGCGCTTGGCTTCCAGCGTGAACTGCGATCCGCCCACGCGATCAGACTCCACCGCAACGTTCTTCTCCGCTACGTCATCTACCAGACCAAACCAGTCATCGGCTTGCAGTTGCAAGTGGACGTCACCGCGCGCGCCTGAGTAGTTGTACACGGCCACGGGTATCGAAACGCGGTCGCCCTGGGTGAGCGTGACCGGCAGGTCCAGGTCAACGAAGAAATCCTGGAACACCTTGATGCTGGAGGTGGCGCTGCCCAGCGCGCCGTGCTGCGTGGACGCGATCATCGCCATGCGCCAGGTGGTGATGGAGTCTGCCATGGGTATCACGATGCTGGCGCGGCCGTCGTCATCCGTGATGATTTCCGGATTGATGTACAGCGCCTCTGGGAAGTACGAACGCGCGCGCGCGCCGCCCGAGGCGGGTTCATCCTTGGCGACCGTCACAGTACTAACCGCCGCGTTGACCGCGACCTGCTCACGGGGAGCGTTTGCCGCCATGGGGGCCGGCATGGCCTTCATGACCGCGAAATCCATGCGATCACGCTCTCCTCCTCCTCTTGCGTCAAACACGCCGCCAAACCCGCGGCCGTTGCCCGGCCTGATCTCGGTGAGCATCCCCATTTCCTTGTTGACCGTCACCGCGATCCCGTCACTTTCCTGACGGATGCAGACAGCCAGCACAGCGCGGTCACGCGCTTCGAGCTTGAAATTCTTCGTCACGGTTCCCGACGGCGAAACTACTTCCACCTGATACTCGCCGGGCGGCAACCCCGTCACCGAGAAACGCCCTTCCGCATTGGCAAAGGCCATACGGATTCTGCCGGTGGCGCCTTCGCGGACTTTGACACCGGCCCTTTCCAATGCGCCTCCCCACTGGTCAACCGCTGTGCCGGAAATTTCTGCGCGGCCATTGAACGGGCCCCGATCATGCTCAATGTTCAGGTCCATCGCGCTGGCGCCTGAGCTCTTATGTCCCACCACTTTCCTGCGGCGGACCTCCAGGTACATCCCAAAATCATCTCCCGTGTCGAATTGTTTGTCCGGACCTGCGCTGCGCGCGGTGAAATAGCTTTCCCGTGCCCAGGAAACAGGCTCGATGCGCACTGGTGTGTTCCATGCGTCGCGCAGTTCTGCGCCACCGCTGCGGGCGACTGAGTTGATGATCTTGGCCGTATCTTTCTCGCCGGGATTGGCGGCATACGCCCGGCTGAAGCTTTCGGTAAGCTGGCCCATCTGCGCGATGAAGCGCTTCTGGTAGCGCTGGGCATACTCCGCGTACTTGGTCTGGGGCACGCTCCGGCCAAACTCGGTTTCAAACTTGTTGGCAGAAACGATTTCCGTGGCGGAGAACAGCGCGCGGGCGGCACGGTCATGCTGGTCAGCTTTTTCCTTTTCCACCGGCTCCACGATCTCCGACATGCCAATGGAGTGGATCTCATAGCGCGGTTTCAATACTTCCTGTTCCAGATAAAAGAACACTTTGGCGAAACCCGGCTGCTTTTCCGCCAGCGCGAACACGGCTTCATCCACCACCTGCAATCCCAGCGCCGCATGGACGCCTTCCCCTTTCGCATTGGTTACGCGGAAGCGAATGCGAGCGTCCGCACCCGGCTTGTAGACCGGAGCATCGGACACGGCTTCAATCTTCAGTTCGTCCGCGGGTTGCACGAACACCAGCCGGTGGTCGCCCACGGGGCGCGCGTCGCGGCCAAAGAGGTAAGCGCTGAAGTCCACCGTGCCGGCCATCTCCGGCGTCGCCGCCAGCGTGAGCTCGGCCTGGCCGTTTTCAATGTCCAGGTCGCGAGTGAGTACGGTTTGCCCGTCTTTCACAATGTCCACGTAGGCCGTGCCGCGCTTTTTGGTGGAAAAGACCTTGAGATCAATACGGTCGCCGGCGCGATAGACCGCGCGCTCCGTACGCAAGAGAATCTGGTCTTCGCCCGTGCGGGTCTGCAGCGCGACTTTGCTCTGCGCCTGGTTCCCTTCCTTGTCCGATGCTTCCACTTCGATCTTGTCCGTTCCCGCGCCGGGTGTAATGCGGACCACCGCAACTCCGCCTTCGTCCGTGGTTGCGCGCACGCTGACGTTCCCCGCCGCATGGACTCTCACGTCAGCGACGGCGGGCGTGCCGTCAGCATAAGAAGTAAGGATGAAAACCTGGTTTTCCAGGTTGGGAACCAGCGTTCCGCCTTCGGGAATCGCCGTGACCAGCAAAGGCGAGTCGCTCACCGTGATGGGTTCGCCGCGGCTCTCCGAGTGGGCCGCTGAGTCCTTCACCGTGGCTTCCACCAGCACGCGCGCCAGACCGTTGTTGAGCGGGCGTCCGGCAAAATAGCTAGGCAGCCGCAGGTCGAAATGGTATGCGCCCTCGGCATCGGTCTTGCCCTGCACGGACCCGACTTCGAACTGCGCAACGTCCATGCCGGAGGCTTTCACCGTGACTTCAGCGCCATCCACCGGCTTGCCAAAGAAGTAGTTGGCGCGAACGGTCCCGGTCACGTGGTCGCCGGGACGGTAGCCGCGCTTGGCTTTCTTGTCCTTACCGGCGGAATCTTTGCCGCCGAAGTCAATTGCCACTTTGAATTTCGGAAGAACGTATTTCTCAACGTTGATGGCGATCTCCGCCGTGTTCGCGGGACCGGCTTCCGATTCGCCCATGATGGCGCGGAGATGATAAGTCCCCAGGTTGACTTCGTCGGCCAGCGCGAACTCCGCCGATGCAACGCCAAACTTGCTGGTCGCTGTGGCTTTCTTGAAGACCTTGTTGCCGCGAGAATCTTCCACCTCAAAGGTCAGTTTGCGCGTGGCCGCAGCGTCATGATTGCTCCGGTCCAGCGCCAGCGCGCGCGCGTGGATGATCTGGCCCGGCTGGTAGATGGGCTTTTCCGTGGTGAGAAGAATTGAAACCTTATCTTCCAGACGCACCTGCTGGGTGAATTCGGTGGAACCGATCGGGGTGTCCACGGCGTAGCGCAGTTGGTAGGTGCCGACGAGTCCGGCGGGAAAACGGAATTGTGCTTCCGTGGTCCCGCGCCGGTTCAGCGGCCCGGTAAAGAGCACTTGCGGTTTCTGCGAGGACGCGAGCAACTCAACCCGCACCGCGCCCCGGCCGCCGATGAGTTCATTCTTCGAATCGGTAACAATGACGCGCACCGCCGCCGGGCCCCCGGTCAAGTAAGACTGCTGGCCAAGAATGTGGACCACCGGCGTCCTCAGGATTTGCGAAATGGACTCGGTGCCTTCCATCGTCGCAGTTTGCTTGTTGTCGCTGCCGTCAGTGTAGGTAAAGCTGTAGCGCATGCGGTCCCAGACCAGATCATCCAGAGGCAGAGGCTTCTCCAGCTTGATCTCCTGCTGCCAGCGTCCCTTGCCTTCGAAGACTTCCACGCTGCGCTCGGCGCGTCCCAGCACGGCGTCTTCGGGGTCCAGGACTTCCAGCGTCAGCCGGCCGGCGCCGGGGTGCGCGGCCTGGTAAGGAATGGTCACGCGCAGAATGCCGTGCGAGTAGGTGGCCACGGCGGAGGGGCCGCTGGCTGCGTAAAAAGGCTCCACCAGCATGAAGGCCGCGGCCGTGGCGGCGATGATGATCACTGCGGTCAAAGGAAGCCAAAAACTTGTTGAGCGTTTGCGTTGTTCGGTCACTTTCATCTGTCATCTCCACTGACGCTGCTTGCTTGAACTCGTGTGGAGAACGTGGCGATGAAGGCTTCTTGCGGGCACGTGCACGCAGTCCAACGCAAATAAATAAATTAATTCGGCGGAACTTTTTTCGCGTGTCGGGATTGTGAATTCGGCGGGTTTGTATCCGCTACAAGCATCATGGGAAATGCGCCTTGACGCCGCGTCGTCTCGAGTGACGGATGTTCGGTTCCACGACATCATTCTCCACGACCGGGTTGCGAGAGTTGGATTGTCAAAGGAACACGTCCCGCTGCGGAGTCAGCGACGGCTTGGAGCGCTTGGTCGAATCGTGTAAGGGCTCTTCCTTAATCTCTTACTTTTACAAGAGAAGTTGCGTCAACAGAATGAAGAGTTTGAGGCGGCTCCAGAGGCGACAATAGGGCCCTCGCATTAATTGCGGCTTAATCTGGTTCTAATCTGCTGCTGCGATCCTTATGCATCTGCCAGACACCGGCGAAAGCTGTGGCTGGCCAAAGCAAACAACGCCAATGTTTACTTTTCGCCAAAAATCGTTCTTGAACGCCATCCTCGGGCTCGCCCTCCTGTTCGCCGGCGGGGCGAATTTCTTCACCGTATCCGTGGATGCCGATGATGATGAAGACACTCCGCCGATTGTTGTAGAACTGAGCTTAGATACCCACAAGAAAATACCGTCGGTGGTCAAAGCCGATCCGCAGCACCGGCAGACCGAGTGTACCTGCACCGAATCATCGCAGCACATGATGAAGTCGCTAGACTGCCAGCCCGTCCCCGGACCTGGCAAGGGCTCGCCTGAGCTCCTGGTACCTCTCCGAACGTAAGTCTCCAACCTAACTCTCTCTTAATCTTGCCGAATTCTATTGCTGGTGCAGGACTTTGTGTTCTGGCACCTGCCAATGAGTTTGGGCGACTCCGGTTCAGCTTGCGCCTGTGTGCGCCGGCCAAACCTTGCGCGGCCAAAGCCGCGCCGGAAAATCAGCAACTTTCGCTTGGTTCGAATTCGTCTCTCGCTTCCGCGCGTGTGTGCCCGCGCGGGTAGCTGAGCCGTGTCCGCGCCGAGCCTCACAAAAAACACCACACCCACTCGCGCCACAGTGGCTTGAAGGAGCTTGAAAACAATGACGCGGTATGAGCATGCACAAAAAACTTCCGTAACAGGCGCAACTTCCAGGAGCAGTAGCAAGACGTCTGCGTCCGGAACCAGCCTGCGCTTTTCCCGGCCCCTGGTCGTTCTGCGGATCTCCGCTTTGGTCGTCACGATTGTTGTCGCGCTGGGTTATTACAGTCACGTGCGGGCGCAGGAGGGCAACCGTCCCGGCCTCATCGTACTGCCATTGCGCCCCGTTGCTCCGCTTTCAACCGTCACAGTGCCTCCGGTCTTTGGCATTGAAGGCATCGTCGCGGACAAGACTGCGGCCATCCAACTGGGCAAAGCTTTGTTCTGGGACATGCAGGCAGGCAGCGACGATGCCCAGGCCTGCGCCAGTTGCCATTTCAACGCCGGCGCTGACAGCCGTCCTGCCAACCAGATCAATCCCGGGCAGGCCGGCGGCGATAACGCTTTTCAAATGGGTCCGCAAGTGGGCGGCGTCACCGGCCCGAACTACATTCCCAACCCTGGCTCACCGGGAGCGGGCTTCGGCGGATATCACGACGGCGATTTCCCTTTTCACAAGCTGTCCAATGCCGACAATCGGATGACCGTACTCTCCGACCTGAACGATGTGGCCGGCTCACAGGGCGTATTCCCCACGCGCATGGACCAGGTGGTGGTTTCGGTGACGAATCCTCCCGCTCCCTCGCCCACACCCACGCCGTCGCCTACGCCGGTACCCGGCGCGGGTGGCCGCGACGGCGCGTGCAACGAGATGGAGCGCGATGACCACGATGGTCCGGGAATGACGCGCACTCCCACCGGAGTGGGATCGCCCGGACGCCAGCTGAAAGGTGCCGGCAGCAACAACAGTGGCAGCTCACGATGCTCCGGCGGCAGCTTGGCGGTTTCATCGCGCGGCGCCCAGGCGCCCAGTGTGAGGCCGTCCAGCGTTACTTCGAAATCCCAGGTGGTTGGAAGCTCCACCAGCGTGGAGATGAGCACCTCAGTACCCGATCCGGTGTTTTCTTATCCTGACCCCGCCAACCCCGGCGCCCGCATCAACACGCGCCGGACCACAGGACGCAACACGCCCAGTGTGGTCAACGCGGCTTTCAACTTCAGAAACTTCTGGGACGGCCGCGCGCAGAACCTCTGCAATGGAATCAATCCTTTCGGCGCCCGGGAAAAGAACTCCCATCTGGTGGTGGTCGGCCTGGACGGCAAGCTTTCCAACGCGCTTGTCGCCATGAAGAACTCGGCGCTTTGCTCGCAGGCGCTCGGTCCCATTCTCAATGGAGTGGAAATGTCCCCTGACGGACGCGATTTCCATCAAGTTGGCAGGAAGTTGCTCAATCGCACTCCGCTGGCCAAGCAGATGGTGGACGCCACGGACAGCGTTCTCGGAGCGATGTCCAGCGCGCCGCAGCCAGGGCTCAACACTTCTTACCAGGCGCTGATCCAGAAGGCCTTCGCGCCGGAATGGTGGCAGTTCGCTGACCAACTATGCATCGCCGGCGATGGCAGCATCGCGGCAACGCTGACCGCCGCGAGCAGTTCCTGTCCTGCGGGCAGCCAGGCGTACAGCCAGATGGAAAACAATTTCTCGCTGTTTTGGGGAGTCGCCATCCAGATGTACGAAAGCACGCTGATCGCTGACCAGACTCCGCTGGACAAGTATCTGGAACAGCAGAAGACGTACTCGCTGGTGGGCGACAGCAAGACCCAGCAATTCACCATCCAGCTTGCACCCAATGTTGATCCGAACACCGTCTCGGTCATCGAACTGAACCCGCACAACGACTTCAGCGACTCGGACGTTTACGCGTTCGACGACGGCTACGGCGGCGTGTTGGGAGAAGGTCTCACGCAGGCCAGCATCAACTACTCCACCGGCGTGCTGACCGTGTTCTTTGACGTTCCGCCCAAGGCGGCGTTCCCCATCAAGATCAACTACTCGGTGGGACCCACGCCGCTCACTCCGGCACAGCTGCGCGGCTTCCTGCTCTTCCAGACCAAAGGCCGTTGCGTGGTTTGTCACGGCGGTCCGGAGCTTTCCAACGCCGCGGTGGACACGGTTGGCCCCAACCCGCTGGAGCGCATGGTCATGGGCGACCTGGGCGTCCGGGTGTATGACACCGGTTACTACCACATCGGCGTGCGTCCGGGCGTGGAGGACGCGGGCCTGGCCGGCTCTGATCCGGTGGCCGGTCTCCCGCTCTCGCATGGTGAATTCACGCGGCAGCGCGTTTGCAACGATCCTTCGTTGACGCTGATGATCCCCGGCCGTCCCGGTGACGGCATCACGCAAGCGCCGCTCACTTGCAACGACGACATTGCGCGTACCGGGTTCTTCAAGGCGCCGCAGTTACGCAACGTCGCGCTCACCGCGCCTTACTTCCACAACGGCAGCCAGCTCACGCTGGAACAAGTGGTGGAGTTCTACAACCGCGGCGGCGACTTCAACCAAGGCGCCGAGCTTTCCATCATGGACCCGGACATTGATCGCATCGGACTCACCTTGCAAGAGAAACAAGACCTGGTGGACTTCCTGCGCAATGGCTTGACCGACCCGCGAACGGTTGCTCAGTCCGCGCCGTTCGACCACCCGGCCTTGGTCCTGCCTAACGGCCACGCGATGGCTTCCAACGGATACCCCGTGGTGAACGATCCACAGCGTCCGGGCCAGGCCGTTGACAACCACATGCAGCTTCCGGCGACCGGAGCACAGGGCGGCCAGCCCATGAAAACTTTCCTGGAGAACCTGGTGGGGGTGAGAAATGCACGGCCCAACTGACCCGCACGCAGCGAAACAGGAGCGCAAGACCACGAAATCAGAGCAGCACAAACCTTGGGAAACCAGCAGTACGACGGAAGGAGTCTTTAACATGAGGGCGTTTCAAAAAAGCAAAGGTATCTTCAGTTTTGCAGGTGTTGTAGTGCTGCTGATGCTCGCTGTAACGGCGACGTCGTGGGCGCAATTCACTGCACCGACGGTCCCCCCAACACCGGCGGTGGTACCTGCACGGCAAACCATCCCGGCCGGATTCGAGATGACCGGGTTCATCCAGTACGCTTCGGTGGACCAGCTATGTATCCCGAATCCGAACCCCACCCCGGCCAACCCGCCGAAGCCTGACGGCTGCAAGACGTCCGGCGGCTGGATCCAGGTGAACGGCATGGTCATCCGGGTCCCGGCGAACACCATCGTTCAATTTCCCGCCAACACTATTACGTGGGAAGAAGTTTTTGAGTTCAACTCCACCGGAGTTCCCGGCGAAACCGGCATGGCCCTGGCCGACACCGTGCGCTTGCCTGGGACCTATGAAGCTTCCGTCCAGGGAAACATCGTCAACGGCCAGTACATCTCCGGGTTGGTTTTCCTCTCACAGCAGTCGTTGATGGGCTTCCAGGGCTTCATCGAAGGCTTTGACTACACCAACGGCATCGCCATCGTGAACGGCTATCGCGTACAGATCAACGATCCTGCGGACAAGTTCAGCGCCGGGTACGACGGCTGGAGCAATGCGGTCACTCCTACGAATCCAACTGGAGCTTCTTTCCTGCAGGATTCGCGTTTCTCGATTGACGAGAACAACCCGACCATCAAGACAGAGACCGCGTATCCGCTGTGCATACCGCGCGTTGACCCGCTGGTTGGGCCCGACGATCCGCTCTGCCCGCAGAAGAACCGTCCGCGTGACGCTGCCGGCATTCCGCTCAGCATTTTCACCATGGACCCGGTGATTGATCCGGCCACGGGCTTGCCTCCTGTCAGCTTCAACAGCGATCCGCTGCAACCTCCCACCGATCCCAGGGTGTTTGCTCCGCTGGAAGTGGGTGACTGGATTGACATCGGCGGCGAACTGCTGCTGGATTCCAAGGGAGCGCCGTACATTCTGGCGCACACCATCACGGCCAACGTGGGCATCTTTACTTTCCCTGGAACCGATCCAGCATACGTAGCCATTGACGTGCTGTTGCAAGGCACGGGCGGTGTCGCCAACGCGGCGTTCCCGCAGGAAGCCGGCATCCGCACTCGCGTGGAAGGCTTCACCACGGACGACTCGCGCGGCGTAGACGTATACGGGATTGACATTGACTGCAATGGCAAACAGACTCCCCGCATTCCCTTTTGGGCAGCCAACTTCCCGGTTGATCCCGGACCGCCGAATGGTGCGGTGCGCGGCCGGTGGCGTTGGCGCCCGAACGGCGGCAACTTCCTGCCGCCGGTCATGGTGATGGGAGCTGCTGTTTCTGGCGGCGTCCAGGCCATTGCTGACCCCACGCTCAACATTTTGACTGAGCAATATCAGGCTCCGAACTTCGAATTCATCTTCGCGGAAGGTCTGGGCATCGGCGCGGCGCCGGTCACCTTCAACTTCCGCGACATCCCGTTCCTGGTGAATGGCATTGGACCGTGGCCGCCCGCGGACAATATTCAGCAAGGCGCCATCAGCAACCCCAACGGGTTCTCCAACCAGGTGATCGGCCAGTTGAATCCCTTCCCGGATGCTGACGTGTTGCCCACCAGTTGTGTAACCGGCGGCGTAACTGCCACGGCAACCGCGATCGGCAGCTTCTCACCTGCCCCCGGCCCCGTGGCCACTGGAACTCTGGTGACTCTGAGCTCGGCCGGCAGCAGCCCAGTCAACGGCCCGTTCCTCTGGCAGCAGATCGTCAATCCTGGCGATCCGCTGGTGACCATCACGGGCAAGAACCAGGCAACCGCGACGTTCATTGCGCCGGTGGTGGCCTCACCCACCACGCTGACCTTCCAGCTCACGGTTGGAGGCAACAACACGACGATTCCGGCAACCGCCAACGTGTTTGTGCCGGTCAATACCGCTCCGGCAGGAACACCTCCAGCGGTGACTGCAACCTCAGCTCCGGCGAACCCCGTGGCCAGCGGAGCAGCGGTTACGCTCACCGCCAGTTCGATTGATCCTGCGGGCGGTCCGGTCACCTACGTGTTCACCCCGGATGCGGCGGCTGTTGCTGCCGGAATCGTCCTGGGACCGCAGGTGGTGAATGGCGATGGTTCGGTCAGCGCTTCCTTCACCGCGCCGATCATTCCCACTCTCGCCGGCCCGACGCCGTTTGTCTTCACCGTAGCGGGGACCAGCACCGCTTCCGGCCTTACCGGCACAACAACCGTCACTGTGATTGTCAATCCGGCAACGGATGTAGTGACGATTACTTCGGTCGTCTACCGCCAGGCCAAAGCGCGGCTGATCATCAACGTGACTGACGTGACGCCAGGCATCGTGCTGACGGTGACTCTGGACACCATCAATCAGGCCACGGGAGCGCCGTGGACTGGCGTGATGGGACCGGCGATTCCAGCGGCGCCGGGAACGTACTCCATCACGTTCTCCAACGTTGACGCGCCGAACCTGGTGACGGTCACCTCCAGCGGAGGTGGCACGGCTTCATCAGGCATAACCCTGTTACGGCAATAAACCAACCCGGCTGCCGGGCATTTGCCCGGCAGCCTTTTTTTACCATCCGCTTCGCGCCACCTTACTCCGGGTACGGAGGCCAGGAGCGGGACGGCACCAAAAAGAAAAGAGGAACTAAAAATGAACTGTGCACCTTCCCGGTCCCCCAGCAAGAGCATATTTTCACCGTTTGCCGGAAGGACCTTTCCGAATTACCGATCATGGACGCGGCTTCTGGCCGTCGCCGTGATCGGGCTGCTTTGCGTTAGCAATGCGTTGGCCTCTCCGGGTACGCTGGTCGCCAACGGGCTCAACCAGCCGCGCGGCGCCATTCGTTGGAATGGCAGCGTGTGGGTGGCTGACATCGCCAACGGATTCTGCCGCATTGACGGCGGAGTCATCAACCTGGCCACGTGCTTTACACCGGGCAATGCCCAGCCTGAGCTGGACGGCAACCTGGTTTACGTGGCGGGCAATACCGGCGTGTTTCGCCTGACCATGAACGCCGTCACTTCAACCATTGACTCGGCGGTTACGCTGGCGCCCAACGCGGGACTGGCGGGCAACCTGCCGCAATCAGCATCGCTGGGACCGGACGGCAAACTCTACGTTTCTTTCACCACCACCGGCGACATCAGGCGCATCACCAATCCGGCCGGCGATCCAAACACTCAGGCCGTGGAATCCGTTGGCAAAGCCGCCAGCGGAGGCGGGCCGGTCAACTCTCTGGCCTTCGTGAACAACGATCTTTATTTGGCGGATACGGGTCTCATCGGGCTGGAACGCATTGCCAGTGCAGCCGGATGCCACGGCAACTGCAATGCTGTCTCCATGTTCGGAGTTCTCGGTATTTCCAATTCCGTTTCATCCGACCGCGTCAGGTATCTGTACATGGAGAACGGCACCCGCGTTCTCCGCTATGACGCTACCACCACCAACGTTGTAGACCTCTATTCGCAAAACGGAATCCAGAACGGACAGACGTTCGGCTACGGACAGGTTTGGGGCGTCACTATTGACGTGGCGACCGGGGACGTGTTCATCGGCGGCGATCCGACCCCGCCCGGCGCAGCCACCACCAACATTGGCTCGTTGTACGTAGTGACCGCGCCGGCGACAACAGAAGGCCTGGTGAATACTCAATTCGGACCGCCCGCTCCGGTGCCTTCACCCACGCCGGGTCCCACGCCGGTCAAGACTGGTTCGCTCTACGCCGCCGGAATCACCCAGCCGGGAGGCATGAATTGGATAGCCACTCATGCCTGGGTTTCCGATGCCACCCAGGGCTTCTGCCGCATTGATCCCAGCAGCCCCGGCGTTGCCGCGCTTTCAAATTGCTTCAAGCCGTCGCCCACGTTCGTGGCGGGCCAGGCATCTTTCGATAGCGTTCGCAACTTCATCTACATTCCTGACGCAGCCACGGCCAGTACGGGAATATTCCGAGTCGCCTTCATCCCGGGCACCGAATCTTTGGGTGCGTCGGTCAATCTGGGCAACGGCAACTTGGGACCGACCGCGGTGGCGGTGGCTCCGGACGGCTCGCTGTTTATCGGCGGCAGGCCGAATGGCAACATCAACAAGATCACCACGCCGGCCACCACGCCATCAGCGCCGGTGCGAATCGCAACCACTTCCAACGGTCTGGGCGTAAGGGCCTTGCTGTTCATCGCCAACGACCTTTACCTGGCTGAGACCGTAAATGTGACGGTGATCATTCGCGCCTCTCCCAGCTTGACCAAGGGTAAGGCAGTAATCGTCGGTCCGGCTGCGGACAGGACCTCTCCGCCACGGCTCAACGTCACCACTCCGCTGTCGCTGGCGGCTGACACTACCAATCCCTCGCACGTGCTGCTCTACATCGGCAGCGATCCGCTTGGTCTTGGCAACTTTGGGCAAGTGGACCAGTGGGACATCCTGCTGCAGAAAGACACGATCTGGGCCGACTCAGGAACCATCGGCGCGGTCTTGACTTCATTCGCGAACCCCTCAGGGTTGGCGTTTGCGCCAGGCGGCATCCTGTATGTGGCCGATGATCCCAGCGTCACCAGCGCCGGGACCACGGCAACACCGGGCCAGGGACACGTGTACAGCGTAGGACCATAAACGAAACGCCTGGACGGCTCGCGTTCAACCGGACAGAAAGCCGGCAGCAAATCGCCGGCTTGCTGTTCAACCAACAAGCTTTCGCTCAATCGGGACCCGACGCGCTGCGCCAAAGCCAGAAGGGTGCGAGAGTGAAAGAGCAATAAGAAGGGGCCAGCCCGTAGCCTCCCCGCTCATCCGGGTTGGCCCCTGAAAACTGTGATGCTACGATGAATTCAACCTCCCCGTAGCCACCACCAATTGTTGAATGTCCGTAATGAACGCAACTTGTTTCTGCAGAAAGGTGTGCTTATGATGAGCCGATTTGTTCCGATTGTTGTTCTGTTGATGGTCACTCTGGGCAACGCTCAGCACGGCAGTTTGCCGTCTTCATCCAATCCCAAGCAGCCCAGAAGTTCACACGCTGATTCAGCGACGGCCACGGTACCGGCTGGCCAGCTCCAGGCCAAACTGCCTGCGGGCGAAATTGGCCCAGACTTCCCGGTGATCACCCTGCACGGACTGTGTCCGGCCGGCAAAGCGGCGGAATCCGGTTCTTGCACTACCACATTGACGCGCGACCAGTTTGAGGACGTGCTCTCCGCCGTAAGTCTGAGCGGGCAGGCCTTCACCGCCGGGGCCATCCGCAACGTGGCCGATACATACGTTCAGAACATGATCCTGGCGGACGCTGCCGAAAAGGCCGGCGTTGATAAAGATCCCCGGATCCAGGAGCTGTTGAAGATTGTTCGCATGCGCACATTGGCTGACGCCTACCGTCATGCGATGGAAGAGAAGTATCGCAACCCGTCTGCCGATGAGATCGAGAGGTATTACCAGGCCAACATTGCCAAGTTTGAGACCGCCAGAGCGGACCGGCTGCTGGTCCCCAAGTTTGATCCCAAATCGCCCAAAGAGGGTGTTGAGGAATTCCAGAGGAAAGCGGCCACAATCGCGCAAGAGATTCGTGATCGCGCCGCCAAGGGCGAATCCATGGACCGGCTGCAAAATGAGGCCTTCATGAAATTGGGGATCACGCCCCCCGCGCTGGTCCCGGAGACCGGTTTGCGACGCCGGGCTAGTTTTCCTCCAGACATTGAGAAGGACGTTTTCGCTCTCAAGCCCGGCGAGGTCACCAAAGTTGAGAGTGAAGCCGGCGGGTTTGTGATCTATCGCATGATTGATAAGAGCGTTTATTCCCTGGAGCAGGCTAAAGGAGAGATCGTCCGCGATATCTACCGGCAAAAGATGGAAGTCTCCGTCAAAGGCGCGCTGCAGGCGGTGGAGACGGAGTTCAATGAGCAATACTTTGCTCCGCCCACTGCGCCTCAGCCCATCGTGAAACCGCGCGCGGGAAGCGCGAAAACACCGTCGTCGCGCAGCACCGTGGTGCCTCCGATTTCAGGTAAAAAGCCGGTGCCGCCGAGCGCTCCGGCCCCCAAGTAAGACGTTAGAGGAAGTGTCTCAAGTCCGAAAAGCACAAGACTAACAGTTATATTTTTCAATCGTTTAGCAAAGAAATTTTGGCTGTTCTAATGTGTTTTTAATCTGTTTCTAATGCGGATCGGGGAGACTAAATCCAACATCAAGTTTCGCCAAAGGTTCAGGCGGATGGATTTCCCGAACCTAAACTTGTATATGACTAACTTCTGGTACAAACGTTTTCGCGGGCTCGTCCTGGGCGTCATGCTTCTGCTGGCTGGGGCGGCCAACCTCGTTTGCATCTCCTACGATGCGGACGGCGACGAAGACACTCCTCCCGTCACAGTTGAACTCAATGTAGTCGCTCCCAGCCGTAAGACGGTCCCGACACCTCATAAGCATTTGGTGCGGTCGAATCTCCATTCTCAGTCTCAAGTCCAGCAGGTTGCTCCGCAACTTCTGGCTTCTGTAGACCGGGGATCGGCTTCACGACTCGACCAGGGCTCCCAGCAACTTGTAGTTCCTCTTCGGCGCTAACCGCCGGCCCTTCTCTCTTTTCGTCAGCGATCCAAAGGAAGAACCGGGGATTTGCCCGCGCACCCGCAAGAAAACGCAGGCCATCAAACTGGGGCAACAGCAGGCATCCTTGAAGCTTTCCTGATCACTGGCCGGCCATGCCAGTCCATGCTTCCGCGGAACTTGATTCCGAGGAACATGATCCTGAGGAAATGGTCGCGACGAAATTCTGCAAGCAAAACTAGATCAACCGAGGGAGTAGCGGTTTGCTTCCTGTGAGCGACGCCCGTGCGGTCTTCAAGTGCTTTCAGGGGACGGCTGCCAACATCAGCCTTGCCCTGGTAGCGCAGGAGGCCTGGGCACAGGCGCCGGTTACTGACGGTCCGCAAGCAGTTTGCGGACGAAAACTAACAGAGCGAAGCCCCGGGTATCGCCAAGATCGCGGGACTTGGAAGGAGGCATCCACTAAAAATTGATGTTTAAAATTTCTTCCTAAAATTTTTGCCTTCTAAAATTGCCTTTTGGCAAGCCGGACTTTTAGTCCGGCTTTTTTGCATCCTGCGCTCGCCTGATAACGCAGGTTTCAGACTAATCCTTGTCCAGATACTCGCCGGGAACATCGTCTTCCAGCACCTCGTGCGTGTGAACTTCCTCCTCGTCGCGCGCGCTCTCGACACCTGATACGGCCCCAGCTTCAAATGCGTTTCCTTCCTCAAGCAACTCGTCCACACTCTCCGAGTCCGCGCTTTGGGCGTTGGACAATCCTTGCAAGTCTCCCGATTGCCCGCCTGAATCTGCTCTCATCGGCTCCTGGACAAAGATTTTCGCAATCCGGCTCTGGACTTTCCTTCGAACTTGTTTTTTGCGCGCGCCCGCAGCTTTTCTGCCGACTATCTTGTGGCCGACCGTTTTCGCCAACTTCTTCTTGGGAGTTACGCGCTTTGTGGCCGATTTCTTCTTCACCGACTTCATCGTCGTCTTCGTGCCCACAGCTCGCTTCGACTTTGTCTGCTTGGTTTTGGTTTTCTTCTTGGTAGCCATACGTGCAGTCTACCACTCAGACCATAGGGTCCACCGCGCGCGAGCACGGCCCTGACATTTCTGGAAGACAGCGGCGCGGAGGTCTCTGCGTTGAATAGACTGCGAGCCGCGCGCGGCGATTGTTAGCGTTTTGCGATGACTATTGCGCAGGAGTTCGCAAGTGCGCTGGCGGTTGCTTGAATGTTAGAAGCAGGTTGGCGGCGAAGACGGTCACAGCCGTCATCTCAACGATGGCCGATATGGGCAATGCCTTCCAGGCGGGCGGCCAGTAGTTTTCATACGCCAGGATTTCACTGCTGACGCGCAATGCGCATCCCAGGTTGAGCAACAGCAAGCAGGCCAGCATGAATCGCGGACTGTAGAGTACGCGCATTCCGGCAAAGGCCGGCATCACCCGTTGACCGATGGCAAACACCATGGTCGAAACGAAGCCGACGGTGAGCGCATGGCGCGAAGCGCCAACCCAACCGTTGGCGCGATCAAGATACGCGGCACAGATGCTCAAACCAGCTGCCAGCAAGAGCCAAACGTAAGCGATTCGGACAAAAACAGGAAATGATCCATGCACTCCCGTGGTCTTGGCAGGCCGTTCAGCCGTCCCGAAAAGATGGAAGGCAAAGACGGACGTGGCCGCCGCCAGCGCAATCACCCATGGCGCAACTTGAAAGAATCCGCCCTCCGCCAGGCCCACTCCAGTAAGGCTGAACACCAAGGCGAAAAGGAGCGCCGTTTCATTCACCGCTTTGAGGCCGAGGAAGACCGGCAGCCATCGCGCACTGAAGCCCCAGACGGTTGGAACAATGAACGCATACGCCAGCAGAGTGAGGAATCGCGATTCAAAGGCCGCTGGAAATGCCGGACCTGTGTTTTGCACGCTCACATAGATGGCGGCTGCCAGGTTCATCACCAATCCGACGCCAAAGCCGGTGGTGCCAATCAAGACTGATACGATCCAGACAGGTTTGCGTTCGACGGACCCGGAGTCAGCAGGACGATGGCTTCTCACGGAAAAAAGAAAGATGACGAAGCCGCAAAACTCCAGCACGGCTGAAAGCGGCAGCGACACACGCCAATACAAATGATAGAAACCTGAAGCCCAGCGCAGCAGAACGCCCGACGTCCAAAGCGCCCAGGCGGTCCAGCCTCGCACTGCCGGCTGCGCGGCCCGGCTGGTCATCTTGGGAATGGAATAGAAACCGATGCCCAGAATGAATGTCCCGATCCAGCCAAAAATCTGGGCATGTCCGTGGGCTTGGATCCAGCTCGCTGAAATCGTGGCGCCATGGCGTCCGCTGATCGAAATCAGGTTCCACACCCCCAGGAAGGTGCCGGGCAAAAGCATGAAGAACAGGCCGGTGATCGCGTACACCATCATCAGCCGCTGGGCGCTCTCGTCGCGCGACTTGAGCAGTATGGCCGGCGCCTCTTGTATCCTGTTCTCTTCCATGTTGCGCGCCGAAGACATTATAGGGCGCTCGCCGCTCCGCCCTCCATTGCGATGGCGCGCGGAAAGAGGATGTTGTTTTCCAGGTGAATGTGCTGATGCAGGTCGGTCTCAAACTCCTGCAGAGCTGTGTAGAGCGTTCTGTAGCTGAAACAAGCATCTTCCGGAGGCGTGTAGTCCGCGCTGAGTGCGCTGATTTCCTTGAGAGCTGCGCCGGCCGAATCATGTTCCAGTTCCATCATGCGCACCGGGTTGCTGACGGTGCCAAACGCGGGCCGAGGTTGCGGGCGGCCGTGGCTGACGGCTTCTTCCATCGCAATGATGTAAGGAAAGAGAATGTGCTCTTCTTTCATCATGTGGGAGGTAAGTTCGGCGGACATCCCTTCGAATGACTGCTGGATCTTGCCCAGCTCCGGGTGATTTTTCCCGTGCACTGACACCACCTTGTTCAGGAGCTGGTGAAGGCGCTGAAGCTCCTGCTTCACGTAGACGTGGTGCTTGGTGAGGATATGTTCGATCAAAGCGCCCAGGCTTCCAGCGGCAAAATCCGGCTGAGCAGCCGCTCGCGCCGGGCCGAAGCTAACGCCCTGTTCCAGGGCGCCGAGCACATCTTCCACCGGCACATGGGCATTCGCGCAAGCGTCGCTCAGTGATCTTGATCCGCCGCAGCAATAGTCAATGCCCAGCTTCTCAAAAGTCCGGGTGGCATTGGGGATTTCAATGGCTAACTCTCGCACGGTCCTGGTGGCATCAAGATTCATAATCTCTCCTTTAAGGCTGTTCGTTAAATCGAAGTCTCAAGTGCGAGTCTAGGAGAGGGAACGGACCGGGGGTATGACTTTTGTCACAGGGAGCCGATTATTCTGGGGCTTCGAGTTCAGCCTGCAAACGCTGCAGATCAGGGATGATCACGGTCTTGGCGTCCATGCGTATGAGGTCTTCCGCCTGCAGGCGGCTCAAGTTGCGGGACACCAGTTCCCGCACGGTGCCAATCTCAGACGCCAGCTCCTGATTGCTGGGAGGCAGTTGGATTTCAATTCCCGCCGCGGTCTTCTTCCCGGCCTTCGCCATACGAACCAGTACCGAAATGAGCCTGGAGCGGACGGTGGTGAAAGAAAGCTCTTCGATGATCCCCACCAGCTTGCGCAGGCGTCCTCCAACCACTTTTAGGACTTTCAGCGGGACCTGGGGGTGGACCAGGCAGAGGGAGTGAAAATCCTGCTTGCTGATGAAGTGGATTCGCGCGTCGCCGACGGCCGCCGTGGATGCCGGATAGGTGCCGCCATCGAACAAAGGCAGTTCAGCGACCGAACTGCCCGGCCCCTCAACCGCCAGCACTTGCTCCCGGCCATTCGGGGAACTCTTGAAGATGCGCACACGTCCGCTTTCGATCACAAACAGGCCGGTGCACGGGTCACCTTCAGCAAAAAGCAGTTCGCCCTTGCTGTAGTTGCGCGGCACGGCGCGCTCGGCCAGAAACTGGAGTTCCGTTTCGGTCAGCCCGTTGAAGATGGGGACTCGTCGAAGGATCTCAAGAGCATGCGGCGCGCGAGGCATTGGCGGGTATTGTAAACCGGTAAAGGGTTGCGCCCCTCGCGCTGGGTGCGGTGAACCCGCTTTGACACCGGCTGAACGGGACAAACAGCGACAAAGTTCCGAACCATGCCCAACGCCTCTATCCTGCCTGGCTGCCTACTTCCTCTGTCGCGGGCTGGTGGACGCCGTGACCCCAGCGGCCCCGTCGGCGTTGATGGCGTTGGCCAGGTGCAGCGCCACCGAACTGGCGTTATCACCCTGGCCGTAAGCAGTGGACGTGGTGTGTCCGCTGACCGTGACTGAGACGGTACCCGAGTCGTAGACGCTCTCAGGAGTCTGGTCGCAGATCTGCCGCGGAGGACACGGCGGCGCGGGATTGACCACGATCTGCTCGCTGCCGCCGATGCTGACCACGGCCGTGGCCTGGCTTTTGAGACGCCGAAATAAGCTAGGTGCCTGTTGGGCAAATTCCAAGCCACCCCAGCTTTATTTGGGCGGTTGTGGAGGGAATCCAAGGTTAGAGAGTTCTAAGATATTGCGCCGCTGCGGCTAGGAACCACGAACTTAATGAAAACGAAATATTGGTACTCAATCCTTGGTCAGCATAGAATCTCGTCGAACCATATTCTGTCTATGAACTGGCCAGAACTCCCAGACCGGAAGTTGGTCGAACTGTGTCTTGAACGTAATGAGGACGCATGGGTCGAGTTGCAGCGCAGATATCACCGCATGATTGTCGGAGTTCTGGCCAGGACAATCCGTCCATGGTTCCCGCCAACCCCCAGCGTGCTGGAAGACCTCTACCAGGACGTTCTTCTCAAGATCTACGGCAACGAATGCAGGGCGTTGAGCGAGCTTGAATGGCGTCATGAAGGTGCTCTTCGAGGATTGTTGCAAGTAACCGCGTCCACAGTCGCCCAAGACTACGTGCGCTATTGGCTTGCCCAAAGGCGAGACCCTAGAAAGGTAGATTCGCTGGAGGATCCGGGCGTAATAGTACCGGACCAGAAAGGGTCTGGCGAAGATGTCGAGCAGAAGGTCCTTCTGCAACAGTTGATGCACTGCCTGAAAAAAGTGATTCAAAGCGAACCGGATTGCGCGCGCGATATTGCTATGTTTCTGCTTTTTTATGGGTGCAGGGTTACTGCGGCGGATCTTGCTCGAATTTACAAGCTAAATGTCAGGAAAGTGGAAAATATCGTGGCTAGACTTGGCCGTTTGGCTCGGTCCCATTGTCTCTGAAGTCAATCAGATGAAGGGGGCCTGCATTTTGAAGGATAGGGTTTATTGCATTTCTTACGTCTATGACTAACGAGGGAAGCGTGAATCATCATCTAAGTGATGGTCAGATCAAGGAATGCGCAGGCAAGAGCCCAGACGGCTGCCTGGACGAGATCGAAACGCATCTCTCCGGTTGTGGGTTCTGCTTGGATCGCCTACTCCAATGGCAGCGTACCCATCTCAAGAACCTGGAGTCGAACGGTATGAGGCTGGAGCCATATCAGGATTGCCCCCCCGACAGCATCCTGCAAGAAGTTGCTGCTGAGGTATCTGCTCCTGAAACCGCCGCTCACATACTGCAACACGCAGCCCAGTGCGACCATTGCGGCCCCCGGTTGAGCAGATACCTGCGCGAATTCTCTGAAGAACTCTCTCCCGAAATCGAAGCGCTCATAGAACAGTTGCCTACCTCACAACCCAATTGGCAGAGACAGAAGGCGCGGGAGATTGTTCGTAGCTTGCGCCCGCCTGGCACGAGTCCATCATTTATTCAACAGATCCGGGCCTTGGTACAACGCCTTGCCTGGGCGGTTGCCGCGGCCGCAGTAGCGGTTGCGACGATGGTTTGCTTCGTTTGGGGTCCGGTGCTGATTGCCGAAGTGCAACTCCACAAAGAGCAAAAGCGGGTCGCGGCAGCTTACGCTGAGCGCCGAACTATCGAGCCACGCATCACCGGGGTCGGCTATGGCTCGTATCAGGAGCCCATCCACACGCTGGGACAGGAAGACGAATCGGACGATCTGACTCGGCCTGCGCTCCTTGAAGCGCGGAGCAAGCTGGCCGACATGCTGAAATCCGACGGCAACCGCGATCCGCACTTGCAGCAGATTGAAGGTCGTCTTCGTCTCCTGAGAAACCCTGCTGACGCCATAAAGGCAGAGGAGGCTTTCCAACGGGCACAATCAAAGGGGCTGAACGACCTCAGCTTAGAAATTGACTTGGCGGTCAGCTACTTCGAACGCGAGATCAGGTCCGACAGCCCCAACATGTCAAAGCCAATCAATCTCCTCAGGAAAGTCCTTGAGGCCAATAACCCAAAACCAACACGGGAAGAGCAAGCGGTTGCGCTGTTTGATCTTGCCCTTGCTTACGAAAAGACCAAGGTTTGGAGCTCAGCGATTACGACGTGGAAGGACTACCTTAAAATCGATTCTTCTGGTCCCTGGGCCGACGAAGCCCATAAACACTTGGCTGAAGCTGAGGCAATCGTTTCAAAGCAGCAAAGCTACAAGGATCCGGCCGACCTCGTTCGGCACTCTTCCGATCCTGAGGTGCAGAATGACATTGAATATTATCAGGAGCGTGTGCTGGGAGAATGGTGGCTGAAGGCGGTTGACCAGCCATTGAGCGATTCAGGGCGGGCCGTGCGCAAGGTTGCTGAGCTGCTCAAGCAACAGCATTCTGATACCCTTTGGACAGACTTGGTCAATTCCACCAGCAGGGCAGATTTGCCCGCCGTGAAGGCACTAAGCGATGCGTTTGCGGCCAATCAGAAAGATTGGCATCAAGAGGCGCTCGACAAATCTCGCGAAGCAGCACGGATTTTCAAGAAGCAACACAATACGCCGGGCGAGTTGCTGGCCCGCTTTCAGGAAGTCTATGCGCTTCAGAGGAGGCTTGCCGGCGATGACTGCTTGACGCGAGCGGCCGATCTCTCGCCAAGAGTTGCCGCGACGGGGTACCACTGGTTGTACGGGCAACTAGCTCTCGAAAAAGCCATCTGCGCGAACTTGGTATTCAAGTTTCAGACGGCTGACGCCAATCTGGAGATCAGCCGTGCGGTGGCCTCCGAGGCTGGTTCTAACTTCCCGGAGCTTCGGCTGCGAATAGCCGGAATAGAAGCCGGAATGAAACGGCTTAATTTCGAGTATGACGGAGCTTGGATCGAGTCAGTCAAAGGCCTTGACGACTATTGGCAGCATTCGTATTCAGCAGAGCGGCTCTACCAGTTCATTACCGTGATGCGCCAATCGGCTGCGGAAACTGGTTTCTCCTATACAGCAGAAGCCCTCTTGCGAACGTCCATCGAGATTCTTCAGGACATTGCTCCCGACGACAATCTTTTGAAGGCCCTACTCCACATGAGGCTGGCTAGCCTGTTGTGGGAACAGGACCAAGACTCGTTAGCGGAAGCCGAGGCCCTCCATGCGCGGTTGTTACTCCGTAAAATCTCTCCCACAGACCCTACGGCTCAGACATATACCGCAATGGCCAGGATTGAACTGGCCGACTTCGAGTTGCGGCGCCGCAAAACAGCGCTTGCCCTCTCTGCGATTCAACCGATTGGAGAAAACATTGCGTCTCAAGATAACTTCGTCAAGCTGGACTTTTATCGCGTGCTGGGAGACGCAAAGCTGCAGTTGAATTGGCTGGACCAAGCCTTGGCGGACTATCGCCAGGGCATTGGCGTGGCCGCGCGTTCTCTTCCTGATATCCGGGATGAAGAAAAACGTTTACGCTGGATCGCTGCGACCGGCAACATCTATCGTGGTGTCGTCCAAGTTTTCCTGGCAAAAGGGCAAAGCGATAAAGCACTAGCCATTTGGGAGAGGTCTAGTGGCCGATTTCTAGTTTACGGAGGCAGTATTCAGATACTAGACGTCGCAAAAGAACTTGGGGAAATACGCCTTCCGGTGGCTGTCCACCCACATGTTGTCTATGCCAGCTTTGCGGATCGGATGCAAGTCTGGATCGTTGAAGGTACCAAGAGCCAAAGCCAATCAATCCCGTTGACTCAGATCGAGCTGTTAAGAATGATCCGGGAGTTTAACCAGAATTGCAAGAACCCTAATTCTTCCAGAAGTGAACTCGATGGGCAGGCTGCAAGGCTGTACGAATTACTCTTGAAGCCGGTAATTGCCGGTCTGCCCTCAACTGAAACCGTAGCGATTGAGTTTGACCAGTTGATTCCACAATTTGCAATTGAGGCGTTGAGAAGCCCGCAAGGCCGGTATTTTGGGGCAGACTACGCGGTGTTGCGGTCGCCCGGGATCCTCGCCGAAGGCGCTCTTCGGCAACCTTTGCCGCTCAAAATTCGGGATACGTTTCTGGTTGTTGATGCTTCTCCGGTGAGCGGACCAGGCCGTCTGCCTGGCCATCAGATGCCAACAGAAGCTATAACTCAGATTCATCCCCAAAGAACGGTTTTCACAGGTGAAGATCTAACCCTTGGAAAAGTGAAGCAGGCGTTACGAAACAGCATTGCGCTTCAGATCATGGGCCATGGACGGCGAAGCAGCAAAGGAATGGCTCTGGAGTTAGGTTCCGATATGTTCTTGCGATCGAAGGACCTTTCTCCAGAACTTCTGCGGCGTATGCGCCTCGCCGTATTGGCGGCATGTTCCAGTGGTTCAGCCGAAAATGGGCTTCTTGATGCTGATAATTTGGTGCGTTCCTTGCTTGCCGGAGGGGTGCCCAATGTCATCGCCAGCCACTGGGCTGTAGATTCTACGAGCACGGGCGCGCTTTTTGAAAGCTTTTACCTTAACCTAGGCAAGGGAGAGACCCCTGCCGAGGCGCTTCGCGATGCCCGCAGAGAGATGCTCTCTGGAAAACTAGACTCGAAGTGCCACAACTGCGACCTGTCTCACCCTTATCGCTGGGCTGCTTTTAACCTGACCGGCCGATCCAACTGATTTTGACCACCGCAAAATCAAGACTTCTTCCTTAGGGAAAGCCCTGACGTTTCCGTTACTACTGTGCAGAGTCTTTCACTCAACAGGTGCTTTACCGTAAGGAGAGGTTATGAATCGACGCGACTTGTTACAAGCCATGCTTGCCGTGCCCGTAGTTGGCGCCCTGGGCGGCTGCCGGCACCAGCATAATGATCATCGCCCCAACCCTCCCGCACGAGGCGGAACCTTGAAGGTGATTCTGCAGGGCCCGTTTGCCCTGGTGGTAGATACAAAGAACCACAACAGGATCAAGGCGTTTGCTCCATTCGATGGCGATGGGAAACATGAATTTCGCTTCGGGGACCCTCACCATGATCCCGTCAGCGGCGAGGGAGATCCCGGTAAGCGAAACCGTTATGACTTCACGCTGCTCGATGACAATTTGGAAATCAGCGAGCGGCCACCGCATATTGACGCTGGTTTTGCCGACTTCACGTTGCATACCGGCGACTGGAAGCCGAGCCTCAACGAGTACTTTGTTGCGGTAGATCTTCCGGCGCCAGACCGCGTTACCTTTACTCCACCGGCCATCCCCGTACTAATGCCGGGATTCAAGCCGGAGCCTGAATCCAGGCTGGCAATGATGCCAACAAACCATGTTCTTGAATACAGTGTGCATGAGGTTGACGACAAAGTCATACTGCACTCCCCACAACTCGGAGACACGAAGCCACTGTCGTGTTTGGACTTGCTTGGCCGCTATCAGGAACACTGGGCTGAGATGGAAAAAGAGCATCGAAACACATGTCAGCGCAGGTACACAGAAGCGGAGCTCAATGGCTGTGCAAATTCCCATGTCAGAGTGTTCTTCCTCGGAGTTGGGTTGCCGCCTAAGAGCCCGACGTTCGATATGGATGCTGCAACGCACGCTCGCGAATTCTACAACAACAGGTTGCTGCCTTCGTTTCCTAACTCTCCTGACCTAGAGAGCAAGAAGCTGCTGGAGGTGGACGTAAAACCCTGCCCGGCGGTCGGGAACGGCAGGAATTCGCCCACGCTGATTCCTGCTGCGCAGAGGTACCCTGTGCCGCAAGCCCGTATGGTCCCGGTCTCTTCTGCCGACGATTGCCGAGCGGGCGGGACCATTGGAATTCGGCCCTAGTGCGTTTTGGTTACTAGCGGTGGGCCCTTGGCCCACCGCGTTCCCAGCCACGGCGTCACTGCTGCGTACGGACTAAGGCTCTTCTTGAAAATATCCCCCTGCCAGCTAGTTTCCTTACCTCCGCAGAACCCATGCGCCAACAGATATTTTTTCTATCTTCATTAGGGAAAAGGGAATGATCTCCGTCTTCATGAACAGCCATAGAAATAAAGAAAGGGAGTATTAGGTTAGCGGCCGTTTTGGAGAAGTTATGGGTGACGTGCTTAAAGTTCTAATTGAGTGCAGCTTCGATAACCTGTTTGTGCTTGCCGGCCTGGCTTTCATGGGAATCGCGGTCGTCGGCGACATATGGAAGATCCAGCCTGGAAAGTGGGGAAGGCTCGGTTCCGCGACACTGAGCCCCATTTTGATCAGCGCCGGCCTTTGGATGCACACGCATCAACACGTGGCCCAGTTCAAGGTTGTCCGGTCTGACCTTCAGGCTGCAATTGCTGCATCTGAAGGCGCCTGTCCCATAGAACTCAAATTTCTAGGACAGATTGAGGCAAACGGCCCTGGCACGATTCGCTATGAAATCGAGTATAGCGATGGAACCAAGCCCCCTCCCCTGCAGATCGAGTTTGATCACGCCGAGACCAAGCGTTTCAAGATAAGCCGTGAGTTTCATCAATCTCGGGCTGATGCCTGGGCCAGGCTAAAGATTCTTTCTCCCGATATTGCAGAATCAGGAAAAGCATCTTTTAGGGTGACGTGCCAAAGCATCGTCCCAACCAAAGCGAGGTCAAAGGAGGCAAGGCTGGTGAAGGAATCCACGGCAACGCCCTGAAAGCTTCAGGACCGCGCACAAGAGAGAGTTCGCACAAACACGAGATTTGTCTTGACGCAGTGAAAGGAGATTGAAAATGGCCGAGAAAGACAAAAACAGACAGCCGCAGAAGGACACTGGAGCGACTGGCAGACCTGAATTGAACGACCCAGACTTTCAGTTTGCGGTGAAAACTCTTCTTGCCGCATATCAGCCAATCTTCGAGCAGCAGCTCAGCCTGGCTAAGAATCCACCTGAGCTGCAGAAACAGGCGGAAGTGACGGCATCGCGCACTTGCGAGGACGAATTCCGCGAAGCTTACCAGTTGGTCGAGAAATTCTTTACCGATGAGTTTGCAATTCGAATATTGCCTGCTCAGGCGAAGGAATTGCTAGGGCCCATCGAAGAGTGGCGCTGGTGCTTGCGGCACATCTTGTGCTGCGTTGTATTCGGGTTGCTTGTCTGCCGCTGGCCACGCACCTTCCGGGGATTCGCCTACTATCTGTATGAATACTGGAGATGCGTCCGCCAGGTCATCGACGCCCCTATAAGCGATCTCCCGACTGCCGAGCAACGAGAAGACTTCCAAACGCTAGTCAAGATTCTTGCCGAGGCATTCAAGCCTTACCTGTTGGACCAGCTTGCGACCGTCGAATTCTCCGAGGGCATTCCGGACGAGATCATCTCCGGGAAGATCGACTGCTTCATCGATGAACGGGAAACCTGCATCATCTTTGAACGGCTATTGACGACCGAGGCGGCGAGGGCCCTTCTGGGACGTGCCGTGTTCGAGAAGATGAGCCAACAAAGGTTCTTCTGGTTCTGCCGTTGCTGGTGCCTGTGTTCAATTTGCTTTGGATGCTGCCTCGCGCGCGCACGGAACATTCAACAGTATCTATTGTGCTTGCACGCATATTGGCGCTGCTTGCGCGACTGTTTTCGGCCTTTGACGTGCGATGTAACCGATCCGCACGACTGCATTGAAGAAGAGGAATTCCCCGCCCTCGGCATTCTACGAGGGGTCGAAATCAAGGGTACAGCCGCGGGCGCCTTCTGCGATCATTACACTCTGCAATGGCGTCAGGGCGGCGGCCCTTGGCAGAGTGCAGGCATCATTTATCCCGGCGGTGCTGCGCAAGGCGCGTGCGGAGTCGTTAATGGCACGCTCGGTTATTTGCAGACCCTTCCCCTCGTTTCCCCAGGACCGGCAATCGCCGAAATCCAGCTCTGTGTGTTTTCCACTCAGGGCGGAGCACCGCACTGTTGCACCACCCAGTTCATCCTGCAGCGCAATGCAGTCTGGATCCGCGGCCTGGAGTATGTGAACGCACCCGACATTTTCGATCCCACCTCGCAGATTGTGAGTGGGGCCGGCGTGGTGCAGTCTTTCGGGAATGCGTCACTCATCAACGGCAGTGCCGTCATCGGTGGGTGTCAGGGCCAGGACATCAAGCGTTATACGCTCGCCTACTACCCCGACTTCGTCACCGACCCTACCTTGCCTGGCTTCGTGCAATTCTGGCAGGTGGACTACATCACTCCTCTGCAGATCGACGATGGCTTGAACCGCGTTTTCGAAAACGCTCTCACCAGCTTCTGGACGGAGTTCAATTTCCCATTCCCCGGTCATCCCTGCAACCCCGCCTTCGATTCTCTGCAACCCACTCGGTGGCCACAGTTGTCTCCTGAAGCACTGCCGCAGCAGTTTCCGCCTGCTCCGCCGCAACCTGCCCCTTGTTTGCCGCCTCCATCATGGACCACAACTCCGCTGCCACTGCCGAACTGCCAGAGTGGCAAATTTACGTTGCGGTTGAAGGTGGAGGGTCAGGGCGGAGCGGTCAAGACCAGCTTGCGCCAGGTCTGGTTTGATAATAAGCAGATCAAATTCAGCCATTGCCACATCACACAAATCGCGGGCATCGACCCGTGCTCCACGGTCGATCTAAGGCAGTTTGCTCCGCCTGGAGGAGACTGCTCCGTACCGTGGAAGGCCAACCTCTTGGGCGTGGCCTACGATGAGTACATTTTCCCTGGCGATACATCGGTACCAAGCGACAATTTTGGAGGTTATAGCCTCTGGATCAAGAAGGATGGGGCTCCGGACCCGGGACATCCCATTCCAATTCCCGGGCCCGGCAATCCGCCTTGGCCGGGTCCATTCGCGGGCACGGGGCGGGTAGGAGATCCTGGCGGTGATGTTTGCCCGTATACCACTATCATTCCGCCGCCGATCGACGGGATTCTTGCTGTCCTGGATATGCGTCGCCTCGACGCACAATGTAACCCAGCCGAGCCAGACTTGACCCTGAAGCGTGGTGAATGCTGCGGTTTCATTATCACGTTGAAGGTGTGGGACAACACAATCTGCCCCGGTCTGGCTGGAGGCCATCACGAGAGCGAGCATCACTTCCCCATATGCATCTGCAATCATGTAGATGGGGGTCACTAGCGGAGCTGCGACTCATTGAGCGAAATGAGTTACATGTTACGGTTCGTTCTGGCCGTCCTCGCGACCTGGCGGGTCACGCACCTGCTGGCGTACGAGGACGGCCCGGCCGACCTGATTTTCCGGTTGCGGGCACGTCTCGGCCAAAGCCTGGCAGGAAAGCTGATGGACTGCTTCAAATGCCTCAGTCTCTGGATTGCAGCTCCTGCGGCACTGTTCATTTCTCTCAGGCCGATGGACTGGCTGCTTTGCTGGCTGGCGCTTTCCGGTGGCGCTTGCCTGCTTGAACGGATGGTAAAGGAGCCGGTACTCATTCAACCTGTCTCGCAAGCGGCAGAAGGAGATCCCCACGATGTGTTGCGGTCAGAAACGCTCACAATTCCAGAACAGTCAAACGCGGATGGCAGCGCCGAGCGTACATCAACAGGTGTCCGGCCATAGTCAAGGTCAGGCTGTCCGAACCCAATCCTCGCCGGCGGCGAGCGCGACCATTGCGCCGCGCCCTGGCAGCGGTTCGCAGCCTGGAGGCGTGCAGTCGACGAAGACTTCCGCGCCCAATCTTTCCGTAGTCATTCGCTATTTGGAGACCTCCCCGATTCGAGTTAAAGGTCTCATCACGGGACGCGCGTACGAGTTCTCCGGCGCCCAGGCGGTTCAAAGCATTGATGCGCGAGATGCTTCGTCTCTGTTGAACACACGGTTCTTTAGGCGCGTTTAACGCCGCGAGCCAGGTTCGCTCGATAAAAGCGACCAAATAATGTGATTCATCAAAGCGATTAAGCCGACATGACAAACCCGGCCTTGTCGGCTGTCGAACAACATCGGCAATTCTCCGAATCCCGAGCCGCTGTGAGCCGCAAAACTGCACTTCCTGACTAGCAAGCTTTCGGCACAGAAGTGAACGTCGCCGAACTCTTTTAGGTTGGGGCACACTCTTTTGCGGACGTGTCGTCGGCAACGCGGAAACTATCCAGAAACGGGCATCTGGGAAAGGCTAACTCGATAGAGTTGAGCCTTCTACTCGTCTGAACGACGTTCGGAGTTCCAAAATCACATGCGCCATTCGAAAGCCAGCACAACGTTCGACATCTACATGCAAGTCGGGGACAACAGCCAGAGGGAGGCTCTGGCCAAACTGGAGTCCATTGTGGCTCTAATATGGGGCACTGATGGTTGCAGGGCAGGCTTATTGGGACCAATTGGGACCAAGTCGAGAGTTTAATGGTGTGTAAGTGATTGAAAGAATGGTGGCCAGGGACGGAATCGAACCGCCGACGCCAGCCTTTTCAGAGTAGCGGTATTAGGTTTTACAACAACTTACAAATACGCGGGGACTGCCAAAGTACGCGTAAGTCGCACAAGACACCGGATGCTGTGGGTTGGGCTGTGGGTTGGATAATCCCACCCCCAGGCCCCTGCCCTCTCCCTGCAGCGGCGGCACTGTGACCGTCTCCTACCAAACGGGCGGCCTCCCTGCCCTTCTCTTCCACGGAACCTTAGCGTGGTGAATCTGCCGCCGTAATGCTGAACCGCTACGGTGTTATGCCGCCACGATGTCGTGACACGACGGCGCTGTGCCATTGCGACATGACACCATCGCAATGCTATGACACTACAGAATGACGCCATGACGACGGCGCGACGCCGGAGCGGCATGACATCGCAGTGCTGAAACCACACAGCGCCACGATGGCGCGATATTGCGCATGCGAAACACTGTGGCGACATGAAATCAGAGCATCGTGATGCTGTGATGGCGGGGCGGTATGACAGCGTAATAGCACGATGGCGCAACAGCACAGCGGCGCAAAAGCATAACACCATGGCATTGTAGTGCCGAAACGGTTCAACATTGAAACATCGAGCCGCTGCACGATTGCGGTGTCGTAATATTGCAACGCTGCGACAGCAAAATGCTGCGATGTCGCACACTCGTGGCGGCGTGATGTTGCAATGTTCTGCAATCGCGGTATTGTGACGCCACACAATCGCACCATCACGACACAGGTCCTCGTATGAAGAAAAATCGCGACTCCAGCGAATTGGCTGCCCGAATTGCGGCTGCGGCCAGCCAGCCGGCCGGAACGAAATCTGCGCCCGCAGCCGCCGCGCCTGCGCCGGTGTTGGTATCTTCGACGCCTGCGGCCAAGATGCCGGTTGCCGCGCCCGCGCGCTCAAAGCCCAAGAAGACCAAACCGGAGCAGGACACGGTCCCCATAACCCTTCGCCCCAGCAGTGCACTGTTGAGCAAGTTCGTTCTGAAGGCCTCCGAACGCACGCGGGAAGAGGGGAGGGTGATTTCAGCCCAGCAAATCATGCTTGAAGCCCTAGAGCGGAGCGTTTTATGAGCCGGACCAAACTCGTTTTCTTCGGAGGCAGCAAGGGTGGCGTGGGCAAGTCCGCGACCTCTCATTTGGCATGCCTTGGAGCTATCTTGTGCAATCAACCGGCAGCCTATGTATTGACCGATCCAGACCGAGAGATACGCGAGAAGGGGAGACCGTACGACGTACTCGACGGCAGACAGCCAAAGCAGTTGGCGAACATCTTAAGCGCGAGCCAGAGTACCCCCGACGGGTGGCTGGTCATCGACGGAGGAGGCAACCGTCCGGCCTTCGATTCAGCCATTGCAGAGGAAGTGGACCTCTGCATACTCCCGTTCCGTCCGTCCCACGAGGACATGGATACCGTGTCCAGAGACATGGACAGAATCGGAAACGCATTGGCGTGGCCTACGGCATGGCCGACCAATATCTTTGCGATACCGGCTGCCCAGTCGTTCATCAACCGTCTCTCGAAAAAGTATCCTTCACGAGTAATTACTAAGCCAATTCCCTTTGTAAACTCAGCCTCAGACTTGCTCGCCGAGTCGCTCGAATCGCCATCGCCGCCAGTGCGGCGTTTGGCTCGAAAAGTATTCAGCGTCATGGAGCAGCAATTCGAGCGTCGTAGCGAGAAGTCTGCCAAGCGAAGGGCGGCAGGGTAGGGGCCTTGTTACGCTGCCTGTTCCTTGATGAAAGCCTCAATGTCTGCCTCAGGAGCGCCCGACGCTCGCATCGCTTCAACGGTCTTATCAATCTTGTCCTGCAAGGGTAGGGGGAGCAACTCCGGTAGAGCCTCTGCCGTCTCGACCTGTCCGCGCAACCGCGCCATGCGCCCCACCTTGCTCCTATTCCGCTCATTCAGAGCTGCCCGATATTCGTCCCCAGATTTTCTCCACCATGAAATCGCCACCTCATGAATCGGTGCGCGCGCGTGCCGGCGGCGCAAGTCGATATTCACTCCCAAATCCGAAAGACCGTTTACTTCAAGGAGGGCAGGGGCCACAACTTTCCGCTGCAAATCCAGCCCGCGCTCATATGTGCCAGGCGGCACGCCGAGCAAATCCCGGAATTGCTCATACGACAGAACCTCGATGCAGTGTTCCCGGTTCGCGCGAAGACACACCAACTCATATAGCGCAATCGCGTACTTGCTTGTCATCGCGTAGGCGATCTCGCAGCGGATGCGTCCCCAGCGGTTCGATTTTGCAAGCACGACGCGGAGCCGCTTTGGTATCCCGAATTGCACTGTTGCGTCGCTCGATTCCTCTTCATCGGTGTCGGTAAACTCAAGGAGGTGTGTTTCCATCACACGTTGCTTGCCCGTGCGCGCTGAGAGATACGTCACCTTGACTTCGGTGCGCCGCAGCCGCCTGAGACTTTCCCTGACGCGGTCGTTGCTTTCATGTTTGGAGGAAGCACGACGAAGAGAGCTCAACGTAATTTCCCACTCCGCGTCAGGTTCTACGAGCTTGTCGCTATCGTGTGCGATTTGTAGCAGCTGATTAAATATTGCGCGGTCCGAAGCCTCAAGGGCATGGGCGCCGGTGATCTCAATCAGCTCGGCTGCTTTGGGAAACCCATTAATGTTGGTAAATTGATTGACGGTCAGACTCATCCTGCTGACCTATAATGCGACGCGTCCTAATAGGCAAGTCGTTTCGTGAAATACCAGCGACTTGCATCCGCCCGTTTTGTCGCATTGTGGGACGCTCCTCAATCCGCTCTCGAAAAGCCGCCCGCTTTGTCGCATTTACTGCGAATTCAGCATCTGCGCGATACCCGACTTTAGGAAGTCCGCCCATTTAGTCACATTGAGACTGCCAACGGCTATGGTCACGGCCAACGGAGAACGTCGAGTCCGCCCACTTGGTCGCATTTGCGAGGCTCCATACCGAAAAATGTCCGCTCCACTTTTGCGACCTACCCCCTTAGCGCAAGCACTCATAGCCGGTTTTTCAAAAAACACAACCCTCATCCGCCCGGTTAATCACATCTTTTTTAAAGCGCAGACCGTGCTGTCCCGCCCATTTGGTCGCATTTTCCGCGCGGCCTAAAGCCTCTGCCGCCCGCTTTGTCGTATTTCCTTGCCCATTTAGTCGCAATTGTCCGCCCGTTTAGTCCTTGATAGTCGCCCGTTTAGTCACATCTCGCCACCCTAACTCACTGATTCGCAAATTGTTTTTATCCCTGAATCTGAACTTAAGAGAACTTGAATTTTTACGCAGCAGACAAATTCGAGGACTCTCATCTGGAAGCTCAAGCCCATACCAGGGCTTTCGCTTCCCAAGAAAGGGACACCCTTTCTCGACTATCCCGTGAAACACGGGCGGGCGGCTGAGTCTATTAGTAGTTTGGACTCATGCGCTGGCTGCATATCTTTTTTCCCGAAGATCCACCGCAGGCGGTTCACCATCAGGAGTACAGGCGAGGGTAGGCACATTCAAACACGCGGCATCGGCGTTGCTCGATGCGGCCAGTCCCCGCGTCGGACTCTGACCTGAGACGCGTGTACAACACTATGCGGTTTTCTTTGGAGGGTCAGGCAGCTTGAGATGAGTAGCCACACTGCCGGGCTCGACCATCGCGCGCCAGTCCTGAGTCAGCTTTGTTCTATCTTCGCCTAGTCCCAGCAAATGCCTCCATAAACGGCGAGCCAGCTTTTCCGCTTCGACCGTAACCGTCATTTTCTTGGTGGCGGAATTCCACAGCACACCCTTCCACGGAGCGCCGTTCAGATCCTGAAAGTTTTCTACCACCGCCTTGATATGCTTAATTGTCATATTGCCGGGTGCAGTGGCCATCGCGCCCACGAAAGCCGTGATCCCAATGGGCCGCACCAGAATATGCCCGCCCGCGACTGTGCGGTAGTCCTCAACGGTCGCCTGTGGTTTCAAGAGCTCCTTCCAGGGATCTACCGCTTTGATCATCTTGTCCCAAGAATCCGAGAGAGAAGAGAACGCTTCTTCAAGGCTCTCGAAGCTCGGAATTTGTTGCTCCTTCTTGAACTCCGCAATAAGATGGGACGGCAAGAGATCCTTGTTGCACTTACGGAAGGTCTCAATGGCCATCAGGTAAGGACGGTCGGCTGCAGAAGTGGCGGACATGGCATTGCCCGTGGCGAGCTTCTGCTTTCCGTCCCGCCCACTAACCTTCACCTTTATTCTCTGCTTGAAAAGCTCGTGCTCGCGAATCAGCCGACGGGTAACGAGTGCCACGCCATCGTCTTCACTCATAGCAGTGTGCGTTGCGGGAGAGGTTTTCTTCGCGTACCGATTTACAGTCGTAAAGAGACGTCGCGCGCGACTGCGGCCTTCCTTATCGTCGTTATGACAGATGACAATCGTTGAGACCTGATCGTCTTTGTAACGCTCTGGTTCTCTTTTGAGTTCGATCTGGAATGCCGCGAGGCGATGCTGTCCATCGAGCGCGTAATATTGCTCCGTGCCGTCGAATTGTAAAACGCCAACTCGGCTTTCACCGGCTAGGAGTGATTCGTCGAACGCAATCGGCCTAAACCTCGGCTGGCCATCGAGTGCGGCGATGATCAGCGAACCAAAGAACCGTTGCTCGTTCATACTAAGGTAGTCAGCTATGTCCTTGGCACGATTCGTGAGCTCGCGCTGAATCATACTGTCGAGGTCCGGATTTGGCGACAGTTCTTCAGCAAAGCGGACGTACCGCACTAAATCGCCCACTCCCATAACGGTTACGTAGTAAGTCCAGTCGCCCATAGTGCCCCGAACACAGGGGAAATACGTTGTTTTCATGCGGTGAGTCTCCCTTTGAGTTCGAGTTGCGTGTTGCCATAGGGGGTCAGGTTGTCTTTCAAAAGGGCTTCCGCCCGTTTCAGCTCTTCTTTGGGTACCAATGTGTAGTGGAATTGAAGGTAGCCATCAAAATGATTGAGAAATAACACGACGTGCTCGCGGGGATTTGTTCCGCGCCCTGCTTTTTCGGCCAGGTATTTTGGGTAACGTTTTTTGAGGCTCGTGGCTTTGCCTACATAAAAAATGTAGGAGTGATCTGTCAGCCCGCCGCAATAGGGTCCGGCCACGAACATGTAAATGCCCGGCTTGTCCGGCAAGACAGGAGCAGGGTCCGTAAACGGGACGACGTACCATTTGCGGCCTTTATAGTAAGAGTTTAATTCCTTGGTGTCCCACAGTCGGGGATACAGTTTGAATGGAAAAATACCTTCTTTCCTTGCCCTGAAGTCGGCCAGAACGCGATTCGTGACAGGAGCTTCTCCATAGCGAACCATCTATGCAGTTTCCAGTTTCTGGGCCGGAGCGGTAACGGAAGCAGCCACCACCTCGGTAAACACCTGAAGGAAGAGGTCAACTTCCTGCTCCGTCGATTCGACCGAAAGGCTTACCCGCACGCAACTCTTAGCCTGCTCATAGGACAGGCCGTGAGCGAGCGCAACATAGGACGGCTTCCGGGCTCCATATGAACAGGCTGATCCGGCTGAGATCGCGATGTCTTTCGACGCCATCCAATCCACCAATTCCTCCGCATCAATCTCAGGCAGGCAGACATTCACGGTGGTCGGGAGGCGACTTACCGAAGCGCCAAGCACAAACGCGTTGGGGCAGATCCCGAGAATCCCTGATTCAAGCCGTGACCGCAGCCGTCCCACTGCGGTCATAGCCTGCTCAGCGTCAAGCAGGGTTACCAGAGCGGCGATCATACCCACCACGCCAGCAGGATTCTCCGTCCCTGCGCGCAGCCCGAGCTGCTGTCTTCCACCATGCAGGATGGGTGTCAGCATGTCGGAATCGCGCACGAATAGCGCGCCCGTGCCTTTGGGGCCATGAAATTTGTGAGCCGACAAGGAGAGCAGGTCTACGTCTGCCAGGTCGCCTGACAGATCGATGGGAATCTTGCCGACAGCCTGCGTCGCATCCGTGTGAAAGAGGATCGAGGGATCATGCCGTTTCACGACTCCTGACAGCGCTTTCAGTGGCTGAAGTACGCCGGTTTCATTGTTCGCCATCATGACCGAGACCAGCAGCGTCTCGGCCGACAAGGCATCCACGAGCGCCTGCTCACTCACAATCCCGTCGGGAGTTACCTGCACGGTGCTGATTCGCCAACCGTCAGCCCGAAGCACCTCACAAACCTCCATCACGGACGGATGCTCTATCGAGGAGATAACTATATGCCGTTTCTGACGATTGGCCCGCGCCGCGCCAAAAAGGGCCAGATTGTTGCTCTCGGTGGCACCCGAGGTAGTAACGAACTGGCTTCCGCTGTCCGCACTTAATGACTTGCACAGGCGCGCCTTTTCGTTCTGGATGGTTTGCGCAATTCCGTCGAACTGGGCAATAGCTGACGCCGGATTCGCAAAGCGTTCGGTCAGGAACGGACGCATAGCATCGACGGTGCTCTCAAAGACCCGCGTGGTCGAATTATTGTCGAAGTAGATCATCGGGGCACATCCGCCGGCCGCCCGTGCTCAACGCGGATCAGGCGCACCAATTGTGGAATCGTGCGTTCTATGTCGATGAACGGAACCTGGGCAAAGACGGCTTCGGGTGTATCCCCGGTCTTCGCCAGCATGTGCCCTCGTCCGAGCAGCCTTTCCGCGCCGGAATTCTTGCTTCCCATTGCAATCTCGGCGGTAGCAGCATTGTCGACCTTGAGGATCAAGCGGTTGCCGAGCTGAGAGCGAAGCTGCATGGGCATAACATCCTTGTCAGGCCGCTGGGCCGCAAAGAGCAGGAAGATGCCCGCGGCCCGGGCCTTCACGCTCAGCCGCCCGACGATGTTGGGGACCGCATCGCGATAGTGGTCAGTTTGCATCCAATCGGCGAATTCATCGTGGACGATCCACAGTATAGGCAACTGTTGGCCGGTACTGCGTCGATAGGCATGGACGTTGGGCACCTTGGAGGCCTTGAACAGTTCATACCGCCGGTTCATCTCGTCTACCAGTCCCTCAAGCACTTTTACCGCGGCATGCGGATCGTCAATAATCCCTCCCGATCCTACTTCCACGTGAGGTAATTCGTCCAGTGGACGGTAGTCCACGCCGAATTTGGGATCTATCAGGTAAATGTGCGCCTCGGAGGGGGTGCGCGTAGCGGCGATGCTCAGAATTAGGTTCTGCATTAGAACCGACTTCCCGCTTCCGGTGATTCCCGCGATTAGCGTGTGCGGCTGATTGAGCGGATCGAGCAACAGGGCCTGGCCGTCCTCTTCGCGTGTGCCCACGCATAGTTTCTCTCCCATTCCGTGCTGGCGGTAACTGCGCATGTATGCTAACAAGACCGGCTCCGTATGCAGTATCTGGCGATTGGGCCGCTCAACAGCAATGGACACCCTGCCGGATTCGGGGGTGGCGTGAATGATTTTGATCCCTTCCGATGTATATATCTCATCCGCGCGGGATTCAACGGCCTGAACAGTGAGATCCTTGGAGCCCTGGAGCTTGATAATGCCTGAATTCGGAGTAAGGATAGGCGGAGTTCCATCGATCAACCGCGCCGGCAGCCCGCGGCTTATGAGGGATTGACGCACTTGAGTAGTAATGCCTGCGAGCCACGCTTGACCCGCTTCTTCGGAGCTATGGTGCAAAGCAGATTGCTCCTGAAGGTACGCTTCCACCGGAGACAGGTCGTCGACGCTGTCGGGGACGGCGCTTGGTGCGGCGGCCGAGCCGCGAGTCGGCTCGTCGCCGGCATTGGGTTCGGGAGTCATGGGCCGCTCTATGACCGGTTCAGACTCGCGTTCCCGGTTCGTGTCGCCCAGGATGGGCGTCGATTCGCCCTGGGGCGCGGCGGCTTTTACCCCGCCCTTGCTCGTAAGACTATAGAGCTTTGATTTTCCGAAGGCCGGATGACCGTTGCGTAGCCGAAGTTCGGCCGTAGCCTGGAAGGCCGATTCGAAATAGTGATTAATCAATTCCCGGACGTGACCTGGGCCGAAGACTTCTTGTAAAGCGTCGAGCTTCGTCGTCCCCTTTGTATTCGCGATTCCCTTCACCGTGGACACCTGCGCCGTCAGATCTTGCGGCTCGTGCACGAAGATATGGGAGTACCCCCAAATGCTGACCGAGCATTGACGCTGCCGGATTGCGCGGCGCCATGCCACAGAATCCAATTGCGGCCGACCCGGCGCCACGACCGTCTGAGAAGCCACCAAATCCGACAAGCGGGCAAGCCAGATGTCCTGATCGATCGTTTTTATGTCTCCATCCATCGCCTCCGTCATCTGCGACAGCGTATCGATGAGTTGTTTGGCGGACGTGCTTGCCGCTCCGCCCATCCCGTCGTGCGTGACGAACTTCGCTTCGGTCACGATGATGTCCAGATGCATCGTCCCGTCGTCGCGCACCGTGGGGGCAAGCACGAGCAGATCCGCAATGTTGGCTCCCTCCTTCTTGCCCAGCCACTCGCTGTAATCATCCAGAAAGCACCACGCAATTGGCCGTTCCACGCCGATCTCCGACTGAACCAGGTATCGCGAGAGAACCATGCCGAGCAGCTCGTTGGTATTGTTCGCTCGCCGGGCGGCTCTCAGGACAAGCCCGCCAGACACCTTGTTGGCGTCGCGAATGAAATGCTGCCATAGCGTTTCGATAACGTGATCCGGCGTATCGGACGCCAGCAGCAGCCTCAGCTTTTCCTTCAGCGTATTGACTAGCAGGGTCTCGCGGGCCGAGGAGGAGATGATGAGATTGCGCCCGTGCGTCGCAGACTGGACGTACCGAATGACCTTCACCTGGCGCGCTTCAAGCAGCTTCCGGTCGAGGAGTTCATCCTGGTTAACGACCCAGGTTGCCAATTCATGAGTTTCACGGAAAATGCGATCCACACTTAAGTCGTCAAAATCCAGGGAGCGCATGAGAACCGGGCACTTGCCGATGGCCCAGGCATCGTCGGCCCCGTGGGCGCACAGCGCGGCCACGGAGTAAAGATAGGCCCAACCCGCTTCCGTCTGAGCCGGGCAGGTGAGCTGCAATCGCACTTTCCGGTCGCCTTCGCTTACCGGTAGGCGCCTGCTCCACTGGTGCGGTTGCAGATCGACCGGCTCCGCCGTCTCACGCGGCAGCCATTCCCAGGCCGGTTTGGATTCCCGCGAAATAAGATCCCGGCAATAGGCAATATCCACGGGTTGCGATCGGCCTTCCCGGCGAAGGCGGTTTGCTGCGGTGATATTGACGCGAACTTTGGCGAGAAAATCGCCTGATCCTTCGGTCGGATCGGCCTCGGCATCGACACCCCGCGCCACGAGATCGCGATAAATCTGACGCAAGTGAACTTCGTCGCGGTGCATCAACAGCACCTGGCAGGTTATCTTGTTATCCTCACGCTTCGCGTTGATACGGTTAATGGTCTCCACCACCGCCGTCGGCAGATCCGGAGAATCGCAGTTGTACAAAAGGATAGAGAAATTGTCCCGTTCATGCGGCTGGAGCCTGAGATACTCAATCATCTCGCGCTCGATCGTCGCAGCCGCGGGCTTTGATTCGTCGTCCAGCGACGGCATGGCTGCGTCGCTTGCAGGTTCGGGCGGTTGGTGAAGGGTGTAGCCATCAAAGGCCTGCGTTACGATGCGGGGCATCGCTTGCGTGCCTTCCCACACCACTGACATCTCGGGGTAGAGGGGATGACTGAGAAGCTGCTCCACTTCGCGGAAAAAGAGGGCACCACTGGTGCCATCGGAAAAGGGAGGGCGATCTTTGCCGAGCAGCTGCTCGACGAGACCCAGCACCTGTTGCTGGCGCGCAGCGGACGCTTCCATCCTCAAGGGATGCCAGGGGCAAATCACCGCCATTGGGGGGCGCCGGCCCGAACGTGGAACCTGCGCAAGTCCCACGCGCATCACGATCCGAAGAAACTGCCGGCGGGCATCCTGGTGCCTTAGGAGATTGATCTTCAGAAGAAGGGATCGGTACGCCGCCGCTGCGCCGGTGACGTTCTCCGAGGCAAGCACCGACTTGCGGAGGGAGAGCAGGGCGGTGTTATATGCAGATTCGAACCCGCTAAACGCATCTGAAAGCTCCGATATGTCAGCCGGTGGGAGCCATTGCTGCGTTTGCGCGTTCGAGAGGGTCTGCCGCCACGTGGCGGTCAACGACTCGATACGGTCCTGAGCAGGAACGAACGCTCCACGCCCGCCGCCTCTGGCTACGTCGGCGAAGCCTTCGACGTTTTGGAGGGACAACGATACAGGAGTACCCTTTCGGCCGACTGCTTCATATTCCGCCACGCACCCCACCAGCGCAGTTCCGCGATGGGCATGATAGCGGGCGATTGCATCGAAATCCGCCACTTCCTGCGCGAGAACGGACGCCACGGGAAAGCGCCATGTCAAGGAAAGGGCCGCGACTTTCCGCTCGCTGCCTCCCCGGTTCTTCTGGAAGATGGAAACAAGGAAATTGAGCGTGGTGGCGCGCCCGGTTTTGCTTGCACCCTTGAACTTCGGCTTGTCCTTGATCTTTGGCAGAACTGCCTGAGAGTAGTTGCAGATAAGGGTTTGTTTAAACTGGATTTTATTTTTTGTGCTCGCCTCAAGCGAACCGTAGGCGCGTTCAAAATATTCGCATGCCCGCTGACTCATGTCGATGAAGCTGTTTGGCTTCGCCTGCTGCTTTCCTTCCAGGACGACATAAGCAGGTTCGTTAGGTGACAGCCCTCGAATGCACCGATGCAGGCACTCAAAAATTCCCTGGAAGATATCCGTGCATTCCACGCGCCTGCCATGAACGAACTCCTCCCATTCCAGAAAGAGGCTGACATCGGTTTCGAGCTGCTCTGCGCGCCTTTCGAAGAACTCACGGAATTCGTCAGGCGCCGATCCCGCCTTGCGTGCGACTTTAGACAGCGCCTGAATGACAAGCATGTCGTCGTCGCTCGGAACGATGCCTTCATTCTCAAGCGCACTCCTCGTGCGTTCCGCGAAGTCCTTGGAGGTAGACTTCTTGGCCTTGTCAAAACAGTGGGTTGTGTAGTTCCAGTCAAACGTGAACAGCAGCCGCTCGGTGGAAGGGTTACGAGCCCCGTCCGAGTCGATGTAATCCTGAAACGCGTTCAGCAGGTCGTCCTGCAGCGGTGGCTTCTGTTCGTCCGACCGAAGCAGCGCGAGACGTTTGCGCAGCACTTCCGGGTCGAGCATCTCCTGCGACAGACCGCGCTTGTCGAGATAGCACTCCAATGCGTAATGAGACCTGAATTTGGCTGCCCATTGCGACGCTTGCACCATCTTCGATTCGTTCAAGGAACTGAAGCAATCTTCAAATAAGGGAAGGCCGATAATCGGAAGCGCTTTCCCGGCTGCCCGTATGAGGGGTTCCCCGCTCTTGAAGTTCAGAAGTGCCGCTGTGAGAAATTCGCCAGCCTTAGAGGTGGGACAACGTCCCGTCTCAAACAACCCCTTGACCATTGCCTCAGCCTTCCGGCGGTCCTCCGGAAGGAGATTGATCCCCACTCTGTTCGCTACAAAATCCACCCAGATGTGGGCGATATTCTTATCTTTGAGATCGGAGGCGTCGGTCCGATCACTATCGGCAAGTGAAGCCTCGGCATCCGCTTCAACCTCGGCTGTGAGCGTCACAGACCCGTTACGCTCGCGGTTGCGAACGTTTACGGAGGAATCGGATGTGGTGTACCGCGCATCCACTCCGAACGGTCGTAGCTCGAACTCAGGAAACTGAATGGATAGGCGCGAAGCGCGCGAACCCGCGGCGGCCGTAGCTTCGATGAATCCGGCCAACTGTTCGGCGGAAAAGCCGGAGAGCACATGGAATGCCCCCCTGAAATCGGGATCGTCCTCCATCTGCGGCTTGAGCTTGAGCAAGATGAATTCCAGCGCTACCGCGCCTACGAGGGCATCCGGGGGACTAATGCTCATGCAGCCGACTCCATAGGATTGATGACGTAGGTACAGGCGTCGCTCTTGCGCTGGGCCAAGCCCATTCCTACGAGATGCTGGCCGAACCGGTCCCTGTTTTTCTTGAAGTCCGTCTCATCGAACTGATAGCTAAGCACCTCGTTCTTTGCCTCTGTCGGACCAATGCTGATGCGATAACGGCGATGGAGGTGGCGCAAGAATGCACTCTCTTCCGTCGGCGCACTGACGTTCGCCAGAACCAGAGCCCTTAGTAATTCGTCGGTGGGAGCATAACGGTAGCGGTTTGTGCCGCGTTTGGAAACGAGACCGCAACCGGTGGCAAGGCCGGTGAGGCCGTCGGCAGTACCACCCCGGTACAGTTTCCGGGCGAAGGCATAGAACAACTCGGTCATCTTGCGCGGGTCGGCCGTATCCGGCCTTTTCTTCAGCGAAACGCTTCGGGCCAGGTGTTCTGCGAGATAATCCGTCTTCGCCACGTCGTCCAGTGTGCCGTCCTGGAGTATATTCTTCAGTTGTGGATCTGAGAAGACGTTCAAGTCGACGAACTTGCGTACCGCCAGCTCACCTATGCCGTCGTTGTGAAGATAAGACCCCACGGCAGCTTTCCTGACGAGATCGCTTCGCGGTGCCAGGATCTCGCAGATGATTGGCGGCAGCCCTTGATTGCCCAGCCACGCAAACGCCGTCTCGATGCCATAGAGGTACAGGTGAAACCCCAGCAGCGGCTGCACATACTGGAATGCATCCTGGTCTGGTAGGTTCAGACTCAAGACTGCCGCTACATCCTCAGCCATCCGATCGAACGCCGGATGAGTTTTATAGGGCAGATAAGTCCCGCCCTTCATTTCCCCGCGATCCGGTTCGGGGGAGGAGATGAGCCGCATCACAAGGCGATCGCGCGACGTATTTGCCTCGAAGGACGGTGCCAGCCGCTGTCGGATCTTAGCTCGCAGTGGCTCTGAGGCGCGCGTCAGCATGAGGTAGGCGATTTCGCCTGTTCTCGTAAAGACCCGGCGGGTGCGTTCGAAGCCATCGCCTTTTTCCAGAATTGCCTCATAGAGCGCGGCCGGCCCGATGGGATAGAGAAACTGAGTAGTCCAGCCGCGCTCACTGCCTGGGTCGACGGTTATCCGGCGAAGCAGCCGCACGACGCTAACCAGTTCGGCAAACGTGTCGAATCGCCCCCGAAGATAGGAGAAATCAGCCGCGAGACGTTCTCCGAGGGATGCCGTATCCTTCATCACCTGCAGCCAGACTGCCCAACCCTCTTCGTTACTGCCCTGGGCGTTGCGCAGGATCTCCTCCATCCTCGGATTGTTAAAAAGCAGATTTCGAAGCTGGAGGCACCTGCTGGCAACATATTCGGGATTATCCCCCGGGCGCGTCGCCTCCAATAACCTTCCTTGGCGATACATGCCTTCAGCCATACCCAAAAACTCAAGCAACAGCGCGGAAAACGGCTGGCGTTCCAGGCGGTGTCCCCAGATGGCCTCTGCGATCCACGCCTCGTTGCGGTCTTTCGAGCCGTAGTACGGTTCTGTGTTTTCGGGAGAAATCATTGTTCGACCAAATGTATGGGAAGCCTTTGGATTGTCCCGTTGCCCTGCACGTCGATGAGGTGCAATGATCGAGTGCTGGCTCTGAGATTCAAATCACGAAGGCACCGCTGCTTAAGGGACATGAAGTCCGTACATGATTCCCGCGAAAAGCTCGACGGCATGGCACCGTCGGCGACGCGACATAGAAATTCAAAGCGGGGCAGGGTGAGGTCGAATCGGAATTCCCTGCCGTTCGCATGGAGCACCGCCGCCGGAACGCTACTGGAGTCTTTGCCGACTATTTCCAACCCTGGGTGCTCCGCATCCAGTTCTATCTGGGTAAGGTAAATATCGCTTATGGCAGCCGTTGTCAGGTCGAGCCCCGTCGTCAGGTATATCTCGTTCGCGTGCTCCGCCAGAAGCATGCCTGTCCAGATGCGATTCAGTCCAGACGCGATCTTGCGGAGGTGGAGCCGGGCAGGGGCTCTCCCAGCTTGAATGGGAGCTGCGATTTCATCCAGAAACTCGCGCGCGTGATGAAAGACCGAGGTCTTCCACAATGCGTAGGTCTGAAACTGTGCCGACGACGCCTGAATGAACACCCTCCGTCTCTCGGAGCCCAATTCGGCAAGGAAGAGTCTTGTCTCTTCCTCATCGTTCATGTCTCCGCGTATATACCGCGTCAGCAGGCTGTCGAAATCGGGATTGCGCTCCCGCCAGGGCAGGGGTATTCGCCTGCACCCATTGCCACGTGATGAGGTCAGACAGGGCCGCGAGACTGTTTGTGGGTGGTTGCGCGATAGCGATGAATAGCCCGTCCGCCAGATCCCGCTGGCGATCGCGAAGAAGCTTGTCAGCTTCACGAAACTGGGGTTGACTTGCTGGCAAGACTACTCGCAGATGGATGTCCGCACCTTTTCCGCTCAGCACCGGCTGATTGTCGAGCAGGTGCGTGAGTGCCTTTGCCGCGACGAACCTGACTTCTCCATAGCGCAAGGTGCCGGATCGGAAGTAGTGCCCCCGGGGAACAATCTGCTCAGGCGGCAATTGTTTGCAAAGAACATCGATACTGTCTCCGCTATTGCGCGTCGCCAACTCCCCACGGGCGAAAGCCTCGTCAAGATTAACGGATGTGTGAGGCCAGAGATAGAGTGCCTTGGTGGAGCCTCGTTCGTAGAGCAGCCCCCGGCTCTTCATTTCGGCGATGGCTTTCGACACTTCGCGGTGGTTCCCGCCATCATCCAGGGCAAGGTGCACAAACTCGGCCGTAGCAGGAAGGTCGGGGCTATCCAGTAGCGTCAGCAGAGCCACGGTTCTGAAGACGTTCTCTTCCTCATGATTAGTGAGCGGTGTGCCCGACAATAACGCGTCGACAAAACTCCAATGAATATGCGAGTTGCTTGCATTTATTGCGGGCAGCAGGTTTTGCCGGACATACTCAAATAGATGATGGAGACGGTAGGGCTCAAGTCGTGGGCCGGTCGACTGAATGTGCTGCTGCAGTCCCATCGGTTCGAATGCCGACATGAAGCTGAACAGCGAGCGCTCGTTCTGTCCGAACTTGCGCATAGCCCGGACAAGCACCGGCAGGACGGTCGGGTGAAACGGAAAGATTTTCGGGCCAAACTGGCCCAAACTGGAGGCTGCGGCGGAGCCGTAAACGCCGGCACGGACGGCCACAACCATCGCTTTCCTGGCTTCCTCCGCAGTTGTCCTGGGAAGGAACTCCTGACGAACGTTCAGTGTCGCGGAAACCAATGTGACGAGCTGTTCCAGGGGTTGCGCATAGACGATTTCCTCGAACCGCCCGGCAACCTTGTCCCATTCGCGGCGAGCTGTCGTATCCAGCCCGGACGCGTAAGCCGCAACGCTTTGATGCAGCATCACGACAACGACAAAAGGCAGTCCGCCGCTGCGGGCGGCTTCCTCAGCGAGGCGTTGCAGCAGGAAAATATCGTCGGCTTCCGGGTTCTGGGCCGCAAATTCGAGATTCTTGCCCAGTTCATCCAGGACGAGCAGCACACCCTTGAAGCCTTTGCTTCGCGCCGCTTCGACTGCCTTACTCATCCTCGACAGCACTTCGTTTGTCGAAGGCCTTGAACCACGGGGCGTTCGAATACCCAGGGCACGGAGAACTGTAACGCCCAATGGCTCGTGATCCCCAGTTGCAAGATGGGGCCGCATCCGATTTCGCCCGCAAAACGCACGCAACTCCTTGGGCAACACGTTTGTGTAACCTGCCGCGACGCGCGCCATCGCGAGGCCAAAGGCGCTTTTACCCGAGCCGTAATCACCGGCGATTCGGAAAGCCCGCTGTGTCGAATTGCTGTAGAAGCTTGCGCAGATCCGGGTTAGCGCGTTTTTCGCTACGGGCGTGAGAATGTATCCCTGAGATGACGACGGGTCACTGAGGTCGCGCTCCAGGTGAACAGACCGCATGAATCGTGGGCGAATCTGGAGCAGATGGTCCATCGCCGTTTTGTGCTCAGACGATGAGCTTTTGGGCATGGCGCTCATATGAACCTTGGGGCTCGGTACGCGGCTTTCAAGTCGCTTAATCCGTCACTCCGCTGAAGCCGGTGGAGCTGGCGCAGGTTCGTCGACTCGACGATTTGGAATACTTTGGGCTGTCGCGCGGCCAAGTCTATCACGCGCTGAATGATTTCCGATTCTTGCATTTTCAGCATCCGGCCGGGACTATGCTCGCCCATGACTATCTCGCGCAGGGGCGTGGTCCGTTCATTGGGGAAGTTCCGGTTCCACCAGTCGTGCAGGAAAAAGGCAAACAGCTGTTCAGGAATCGCCTGTTTGCGACTGAGATCAAAGGAATAGAGCTTTTCCCACTTTCCGCTCGCATTGGGCCGCTCTCCAAATTCCTGGATGAGTCGGAGAACAGACATCGCGCTGTCCAGATGATCTTCGCCCTTATCTGCGGGTGGGCGACGGTAGCTGTGCAGGAAAACCTCCCAGTGCTGCCGAACCGTCACAATGGATGCGGGTCTCGGCGTCTTGCTCGTCTCTTTCTGGAACGCATCGACGACCTGCGAAGCGCTAAATTCGGTCGCTGGCCACCGGTTGAAAAGGCATTCCCATGCGAAGAACGGGGATTCCGTGTTCGTGCTGATCAGCCAGTGGAGGAGCCACGAAGTTGAAACGTCCTCATGGTACGGGTCGAAACCATCCGCGGGGTCAAAAACCAACGATCCGATGGGCGTGAGCGCCCACCCTTTCTCGGTTTTCTTTGCGATCTGAAACGCTTCCATCCAGCATCGCAGCGCCTCAACCATATTTTTGCCAAGCCCGAGTTGAGTGATTCCTTCGTCGATATCGGTCAACGGATCGTGACCGGCAGTTATTTCCGCGACGGCTTTAGGAATCCAGGTGATCCGTAACGGAAACGTTTGGTGACCTGAAAATCGGAACGGCGGCTCAGCCTGCGCGGGAGGCGGGAGGGCAGCGGAAGACCCCGGTCTGTCTACGTTCAGCTCTTTGACCGTGCTCGCTTTAGCCATGTTCTTAACGCCAATAATTTTCAACAGTTTGTAGCCACATTCGCCGCAAGCCCCACAGGACTGACAGCTCAGAAAACTGTCGCAAACTACCGGACAGTAGACCAGGAGAAGTGAAGCGTCCAGCCTACATTTTTTTCGCAGTCCTGTGCCAAGCGCACGATGTGGACGATCTTAGCAGGTTGCAGAAGCGCTGTCGCGAGCGGTGACCCGTTCGCGAATCTTGAATTCGAAATCCTGCCGGTAAACCGCAAGCATCTCACGATCCTGAAACGGCCCGCTCACCGGCTTGCGCCGCTCGGGTGGCTGGATGTACTTGCCGACCGCTTCGTCGAAGCTCTTGAGGTCCTTCCAGATTCCTATGTTGATATACGTCGTGTATGCGTTGTCGGTGATGCTGAACGTGTTGAACTTCGGGTCTTCCGCCTCGACCGGCCGCGTGAGAACCTCTCGATACAACCCCGTATTGGGCTGGATCGTCATTTTCCTCCATGTCGCCTCGAATGCCTCCTCGTTCTCGATTCATTTTTTGATTAGCCAGTGGACCATGATCACAATCATCTGTTTTCTCCTGTGCTTGATACGTAAGTCCAGTTATCAGTACTTCACATGAAACGTGGGGCTGTCCTCCTGCCGCGTCTTGCGCCGGTCGCAGAGGCGGGTGGTGGAGACATTGGCGTGGCCCAGCCATTCCTGCACCTTCGCGATGTCCGCCCCGTTGGCGAGCGCGTTGGTCGCGGCCGTTGCCCGCATGGAATGCACGCATAACCCGTAGACTTCGGCATTGACGCCGGTTTGCCTGGCATACTTGCTCACGACGTTACGGTACACCGAGCCAGGCTCCAAGTGTTTCTCCAGCGTGCCTGTAATCTTGATCGCTATTTGTCACTCTTCGTCGCCGGTATCTGTCATCCAGGACATCTGATTCTCGCGGGATAATGCCGAAGGTGACAAATAGCTCGCAAGAAATGGTGACATTTATCGATCAAGATGACATATTTCAGCTCTTCTTGCCGACCGTTCAGCGCGTGATAATCCGGTTTATCACGCAGCCAGCTCAGGACACGCACCGCATCTACTCGAAGCGCATGCCGCTTTCTTCGGCAAATTGCAGGAAATAACCAAACGCATCGTCGTAAGAAAGCCCTTTGAAGAACCGAACCGTAGTTCCATAGGATTCCGGTACTTCGAAAAGTTCGTGCTGATACAGGTGCCCTATGCCCCATTTCGATACCACTCTCCCATTTGCACCAAGCAGGCCGGCGTGTTTGAACCGTTCTTCCTCATTGAAATACAACACAATGTCGCCCTCGCGTGCATCATCTTGCTTTACTTCGACAACGAGGCCTTTATTCAAGAGCCAATGCGCGAACGCTCCCGCCGCAAAAATTTCACCTCTACCGTGCGTGGCTATCGTCGCGTAATCGGGTTTTTCTGCGAAATCCAGTACGTGCATCATGCACGTATACCGTCTGATGGGGTGAGGCGAGTCGAGCAACACAATCGTGTTCGGATATTCCCGAGTTAGAGCGGCGAGGAGGGCAGGGTGCCTCGACACGTCATCTACGCGCGTCATTTCCTCCAATCTTTTCCTCAGCGCCAAAATGCCCCTCCTTCCACCCATCCTATGACCGGGCGAATCTCAGTAGAGGTGCATAGTCGTGATTGTCCGCGGCGCGCAGCGCGTCGATGTATTGCCTGCGAAGGTCGCCGGCCTGCTGCAGGTTTGCGCTTCCCCACGTGAAGCGCTCACCGCCCAGGCTCATGACCAGCAGGTCCGCGATTAGGCGGGAGTGCCGGCCGTTGCCGTTCGGGAAGGGGTGAATCTGCACCAGGCGATGATGGAACCGGACGGCAATCTCATCGGGAGGATAGGTCTTATATTGAACCCATGCCTTTGCGTCTTCCAGCAACTGGCGCACCGCCATCGGTATTTCAAAGTAGTGGATGCCGAGATTTCGCTCCGTTATCCTGAATTTCCCCGCCCAGCGCCATACGTCCCCGAGCATGCGCGCATGGAGATCCATGATGAACTTTTCGCTGAGCAGATCGCGCCTGCGGCCAAGCGCCCAGTCCTGTCCCCTGGCGATGTTCGCCTGCTCGGCCTCGTTCAGCTCGGCGCGGTAGGCGATATGCGCCGGAATCAGTTCGGCCCTTTCTTCAGGCGTAAGCGGCGTTGCGTTGTCAGGCTCCTGGAAAAGATCGTCCATGGTCTATTCCCAGAACCGGCTGGGGCTGGTATCCCGCAGCGCCTCTTCCAGACGCGCCTCTTCCGCCTTCCCCTGTACCTTCTGATCTTCGAGCAGCATGGAGTGCTCCACCGGCGCTTGGCGGCGGCGGATGAAGTTGCGCGCGCGCGCGCGCACCGTCTCTTCCAGGGGCTTCTTTGGGACAAAGGCGTAAACGAGAGTGCAGTCAAGCGCATCGGCGACGCGCCGCAGTGTTCCTAACTCGATGCTGCCCTTCGCCTCCGATTGCTCCATCTGGATTACGGACGGTTGTTTCACCCCAAGACGGCGCGCCAATTGTTCCGCCGTCATGCCGAGCGCCTCGCGGATGGCCCTGATCCATCCCTTCACAGGCGGAGTGTAACCCGCGACCGGGCCGAGATCCTTCAGGCGTTCATCAAGATGCGCACGGGACAACGCTGCTGATCGTGATTTTTTCATAAGTTATGGCCTATTTTTTATTGTTAAATAATAAGCTTTGGCTTATTATAACGCAACAAAATAATAAGTTGTAGCCTATTTTTTAGGTAATAATAATAGGCTATGGCCTATTATCATCCCCCTTCGTGAGGGAGGCGGAGGACAACAGGCGGAAGCCGGGCAGGGGAGGCCATCGTCAAATCGGCACCTTGTGCGAGGCGGAATCCCGCACCGACCGCCGCCGCTTATCATAAATCTGCGTCGTGGTGATGTGCTTGTGGTCGAGGAGGTCCTGGACGGACTCGATGGCGACGCTGGAATCCAGCAGCAGGGTCGCGGTCGTCGCCCGCAGCGAATGCGGCGAGTAGAGGCACACCTGGGCTTTCTCGCCGGAGGACAGTTCTATTTCCCGCATTGCGCCGGGCAGCCGCTCCAGATAGCTCATCAATATGCGGTACATGCTGCGCTGGGTCATGCGGCGCGGGGCGAGGGCGTCGCTGTATGCGGAGAGGCGAGGGCGGAAGAGGGGTCCGCTTTCGATGCCGGCAGCCTTGATGTACTCGGCGATGGACTCCGCCGCGCTGAAATGAATCCCCTTGGTCTTGGCGCGCGCGCCCTTGAGCTGAAAGCGCAGCGTCGCCTCGTCGCCGTCCTGGTGGAAGTCCGAGACATTGAGTTTGCAGCCGGTTTCGATGCGGGCGCCGGTATAGACATAGAACTTGAGGATGGCGCGATCCCGCAGATCGAGAAGCGAGTCGCCCGTCACCATGGCCACGAGCTGGCGCGCCCGTGTTTCCGAGAGGGCGCGGGTTTCATCGACCGGGTCGGAGGATTCGCGCGAGATGAACTGCGCATGGGCGGGATTGGGGACGGTGATCGGCAGCCGCAGCTCGGCCGCGGCCCCGCTTAAGAACTTGTAAAACGATGACAGCGAGGAAATCCGCCGGTTGATGGTCTTGGGCGCGCCGCCGTGCTTGCCCATGGCGTCCTTGAAAGCCTGCACATCGAGGATGGAAACGCGCAGCAGCCGCGCGGCATCCTGCGGCCAGGCAAAGCGGCAAAACTCGACAAAGGCCATGACATCGCCACGATATGCGCGGCGCGTGTGATCCGATTTGCGCCGGTTGACCCAGGCCTCGAAGATGGCGGCAACGGAATGAAAGAAGTTTTCGACGCGCCGTTTGATCTCAGGAGTGTCCGCTCCGGCGATCACCGGCGGCAACACCGGAAGATTTTCTGAGCCTGTTACGGTAACCGCATCCTGCATCCGCCCGCCCGTGTTTTGACTCGTTAATCTGTCTGATAACAGAATTTATCAGACAGAACAATCCGAAAAGAGCAGGGTGAACAGAAACCCCGTAACCTTATATATAGATGAGCTGGCGTCGCGTAAGTCCGAATGCTCTAAATACACCAAAGCTGGTTCAGTAAGGAGCGAAGAAAGTGGCCAACTGGAAAATCAACTGCATGGAAAACGAATATCCGGGTTTGTGGCACACATGGTTTAAAGAGCAGATCGTCGCTGTCGGATGGCCCCCGGACGACTATGGTCTTCGGACGCCAACAAAAGTGCGGGCGTGGTCGGATGCCCGCAGGTATCTCATGCAGATTGAGCCTGACGACAAGGTTGTAGTCCAGCTCAAGAATTGGCGCGTGGGGCGCATCGGCACAGTGCTCAGCAAGCAAATCGAAGATAAAGAGTGGAATCCCAGCGTTCCGCGTCAAGCAGGAGACTCAGGCGAAATGGGCCGCCGAGTACAAGTAAGGTGGGATTTGACCACGGGTCCCCTTGCCCCAAGCTTCGTAGTAGAACTTCCACCAGAAGCACGGCCTAATCCGCGCATCTGGCGCCCTACGCTGAGCCAGGTGCCCGATTCTGCATTTCGCGCCATGGAAATTGCCATTAACGAGGACGCCAACTGGGTCAGCCTGATTCCGGGATTTGCCAGCGAGCGGGCGCTATCTGAGTACATCAGCGCCTCACCTCACCTGCTCGAAGACGGTCTCGTTCCCTATCCTTCCGAATCTGCCCGCGAGCTGGTTTTTGCCGACCGAACGCGCCTTGACGTTCTACTGCTTGATCGCGACGGAAACATCGTGATCGTCGAGTGCAAGCAGGGAACGCCATCGCTCCAACACATAGAGCAACTCCGTGGATATATGCGGAACGCGGAAAAACTCAGGACTGGGTTGAAAATAGGCAAAAACATTCGGGGAATTCTGGTGCATGGAGGAGCACGGAAACTCAGCTCAGAAGTCCGCAAGGAGAGCAGGCACGCGCCTCACATTGAACTGGTGCAGTTTTCTGTTTCGGTGGGGTTCACTCCGTCACTGTAAGGGACCCTGGTTCAAAAAGAAGCAGCCGCCGACTTGCAGAACCGCCACCTTTTCACTATCGTGACGGCGATGGCGAAACTAAAGGTATTTGTTGCGGAATCCGTGTCCCCTGATGAGTTCTACGACCGTCACTGGGAGGGGCACGTGGTGGAAGAAATCGTCCGCCTGCTTAGCGGGAAAACAGCCTACAGAATTGTCATGAACGCAAGTCTGCTTGATAGGGCAATCAAGAGCGCGTCAGAAAATGCGTACGACATCTTTCACCTGTCGTGTCATGGCGACGAAAAAGGAATCCAACTGAGCGATAGGACAAATATTTCCTGGGAGGATCTGGCTGAGTCCTTTCAGGAGGCTGACCAAATGCCAAGAGCTCTCATCCTCTCCAGCTGCGTTGGGGGTCATCGTGGCATTGCGGGGGCCTTTACAGGGCGGAAGCGGAGGCCCGAAGTGATCTTCGGTGCCGAGGCAAAGGAAGACAAAAATCTTCTCACTTTCCCTGGTGCCTGCATTAGCTGGCCGATCCTTTACACCGCACTGGCCACGGGCGGCATGAATCCTAAAGCCTTCAAAGATGCCGTGAAGAAGATGAATCTCATCACGCCGCATCAGTTTGTTTATCGCCGCTGGGACGAAGAACAGTACCGCCGTTACCCAGGCCGAAACTAGCAATCGTTGAGGACCAACTGTGTCGCAGAATGCCTGCTGCGATTTTAAACACGTTAATGCTTTTTATCGAGTTTAAGTCAAGCATTAATCAGGTTTAATCGGAGTCCAGGATATACCTTCCTGCTCAGCTCTTCCACGAGCTAGATTTTGCTTAAGAGGGGTCCAATGATCCTCAAGTCGACCATAGAGTGCATCGCACGCTGCACAAATTCCACGTTGATCGTCTTCTAGATCTAAGAAAAACCACGGTGCACCGCAGACCGGGCAAGGAGAAGCTGATCCAAATCCAATTTCAAGCCACTCCTTTTGGTCAAATAGACTTGCCATGATTCCAGCATAAACCTCCGCGAAGTCCTCTTCCGGCGATATCGCACTGTATGGAGTAAAAAACATCCCATGCCCCTTCCAGAACTTGCGCAGACGCAATGGCCCTATCCGAAACCATGAAGCTTTCGTGAACTTCTTTATTGTGGTCTCCGTCGCCACCTCAAAATGAACGAGATGACCCATCTCATGCAAGAAGGCGATAGGGAACGCTGAAGGATGCACTCCTGCATTCAAGTAGATGCTTGATGAATACGCTCGGTAATAACCTCCGACTGTCCGATCACCCTTGAAAAAGAACAACCCGCCCTTCTTGAGTGGGGTGACATGGTCAACCGGGATTTTCTTCAGGAGACCGGCGCTCGCTGAAAGGAAATGCCTTTTTCTAGCGTCGTCCTGCTTGGACGGTGGGATACGCCAGTGCACTGGAATTCCCAACTCCAGAATCGACTCAGCTTGAGACTCCAGATCCGGTTGGTCAGCCTTTTCTTCAGAAGACACTTCGCACCCAGGCTTTTGGCTCAGCCGGAATTCGAACACGCGGCTTTCACCGGACAGCCTAATGTTACGCATGTCTGTACATTACTTGATCTTCGTCTTTATCTTGTATCGAGTTGCCCAGATCACAAAGAAGCCGAGTACTCCAAATATTACTCCAGGGGCGGCATCAGAAAGCTGGCTCTTGGCACCTAAGACACTGGTTGTCCAGCTTGTAGTACCCCCGACGCCATGAAAGAAGAGTACTACGCCCGAAAGCACACAGATAGTGCCAATGATCAGGCCCACAGTTGAATACCAGAACTGGTACGTGGTCGCCCTATTCCAATAGTTTTCTGAAAGTCGCCCAGGAACTTCCAGGCGATGTGTATCACGTGCTTCCGACTCGTCACGTATTGCATCATTCGGCTTGAGCATAGGCTTGAATTCTATATTGTCTTACAAACACCGCTTTGCATCCGTTCCCTTCGAGAGAATATCACTAAGATTGAGTATGATAACGTCCTTTATCATTCACTATCCTGACCCCGAATCCAGAGCAAGAAAAATCACTCCTATATATAAGGAGTGCGGTCCCATGCACGCCATCCCCCCGCCGTGTTTTGTTCCAGTTCTGGTTCACATCAGAAACCGTTTGACCCGTGCTCGTATCGGACTAATGTAGCGCGCGGTGTGTCTGTTTCATACGCAGACGCTCCCCGTGGATACAGCTAAAGCCAGATGCACTCGTGTCTGGCTTTCTTTTTATCTTTTTCCCGCCGCTTCGAAATTCCAGGTGACTTTCTAAACCAGAGGTGTATGGATCGGTGCAATTAAGAAGCGTTAACGCTTCGATGACTCAGGGAAACAAAAACACGGGGGCACGTATGAATTTGAAACATCAGGGCCGCGATAGCGGCCGGCCTTATTCCCTTTCACGCTTTGCCCTCTTCGCGGCCCCCGCGCTGATTGGCGCCGCGCTGCTGATCAACGCCGCGCTTCCAACAGCGGCGCAGTCGCAAATCAACGGGCGGGTGATTGGCGCGCCTCAGGTTTCAGCGGCGCAGGTTTCCGTATCGCACCCGGCGCAGACGCAACCCTCTAAGCTTCCCCAGGCCCCTGTCCAAGTGGCGATGCCCGCGCCGCCGCCGATTGAGTATCTGCCGGGAATGGAAGAGGCGTTGGTGGCGACCGGCCCCGTCGATGAAGGGGAAACCAAGGCGCTGCGCATCGCACTGAAGGAATTCCACGACGCGCCCTTGAACGCGGGGCCACAGGCCGATTATGCGGATTACGCCCAGCCACTGCTCGCCTTCGTCAGGGCGCATCCGAAATCGAACTGGAATTCGGCGCTGCAGCTCAACCTGGGGCTGGGGTACTACCATGCGGGCTACTGGAGCCGCGCCTTCGCGTCGTTCGAGAAGGCCTGGGCGCTTGGCCGCAACGCCGACTCCTCCCCGCAGGCCCGCCTGATGGTGGACCGCGCGGTGGGCGAGCTGGCCAAGATGCACGCCCGCGTTGGACATGACAAGGAACTCGATGCTCTGCTGCGCGAAGTCGTGGGCAAGCGGCCCATCGGCGGGCCGGGCACCGAGCTGATCCAGGGCGCGCGCGAGGGCCTGTGGGCCTTCCGCAACAACCCCGGCATAGCCTATCTCTGCGGGCCGAGGGCGCTGAAAAATGTGCTGACCGCACTCAAAGCCCCTGCCAAGCAAATCCAGGTGGCGGAAGAGGCGCGCTCCGGCACGCACGGCTTCTCGCTCGCCCAACTCGCGGCGCTGGCCGACAAGGCGAAGCTCAAATACACCCTCGTTCAGCGCAAGCCAGGCCAGCCCATTCCGGTGCCCTCCGTCGTCAACTGGAGCATCCACCATTACGCCGCCATCGTCGGGAAACAGGGCGATCTCTACCAGGTCATGGACCCCACGTTCGGCGACGCGAGCGGATTACTGCTGACCGCGCGCGCGATTGACGAAGGAAGCAGCGGGTACTTCCTCGTGCCCGCGAAAGCCATGCGCGCGGGAACCGGCTGGCGCGCGGTGTCCGCCAAGAGCGACGAGGCGCAGGCGGTTTACGGCATGGGCACGACCTCCAACAGCACGCTGGGCGCATCGGGGGTTCCCAACGGTTGCCCCGTCGTGGCGCAACAGGCCAGCGCGAATGGCGCTTCCTCTCCTGTTCCGAACCGGACGCCGATGACGCAGCAGCAGGAGAAGCAGCCACTTGGCGGCATGACCGTTTCCGGCTGCACGCCGATGATTGTGGGACTGAGCCTCGGCGACACGCCCATCGGCTACAAGCCGCAGAAGGGCGTGCCTTCCATAACGGGCATCAGCTATAACTCACGCGAGGCCGAGCAGCCCGCGACGCTCGCCTTCGGCAATGTCAGCCCCAAGTGGACGCACAGCTGGATCGGCTGGGTATGGGACGATCCCGGCGTCAACCGCGAGGGCTGGAACGTGCGGCGCTACGCCTCCGGCGGCGGCGGCTACGATTACCAGAACAGCTACAACCGCACCACCGGCACCTGGCCCGCCGAGACGACGGACAATTCGCAGCTCTGGCGCACGCCGGTGCTGGGCGTGGCGACGAACTACGAGCACCGCCTGCCCGACGGCAGCAAGGAGAACTTCACCCTCTCCGACGGCGCGACGACCTGGCCGCGCAAGCTGTTCCTCACCTCCGTCACCGACGCGCAGGGCAACGTCACGACGCTTAACTACGACGGCACTTTCCGCCTGACCTCGGTGGTGGACGCGATGGGAAGAAGCACGACCTTCACCTACGGGCTTGCCGGCTTCCCGCTGCTGGTGACGCAAATCACCGATCCGTTCGGGCGCACGACGCAGCTTACCTACGACACGAGCCAGCGGCTTGCCTCGATCACCGACCCGGCGGGCATCACCTCGACCTTCACCTATTCGGCGACCGAGCCCACCTTCGTCAACACGCTCACCACGCCCTACGGCACGACGAACTTCTCCGACACGGCCAATTCGCACGACACGCCGGAGACGAACACGCGCAGCCTCACCATCAAGGACCCGCTGGGCTTCACCGACTACACCTACTTCTACCAGAACCCGGCGATCACGCCCTCCACCGACAATACCTGCATCGTCCCGGTGGGGCTCTCCAGCAATGACGACGGCCTGCTGCAGTGGCGCAACACCTATCACTGGGACCCGCACGCCTTCGCGCTCGGGGTGACGGTGGACGGCTCGGGCAACCTGCTCACGGAGGACTTCAGCAAGGCGTATCTCACGCACTGGTACCACGACCAGATCACCAACTTCACTTCGACCGCCGTGGCGAGCGTCAAGCCGCCCCTGGAGCGGCGCACCTGGTTCAACCATCCTAACCAGACCACAAACTATAACAGCGGCATACTGGACCGCCCCACCTTCGTCGGCCGCGTGCTGGACGACGGCACGACGCAGCTCACCGGGGCGACGTACAACGCGTTCGGCCTGCCGCTCACCTATACCGACCCCATGGGGCGGCAGACGCAGTATACGTATGCCGCGAACAACCAGGATCTGCTCACCGTGAAGCAGCGCACCGCGCTGCCCTCGACCTTCACGACGATTGCGACACTGGGCTCCTACAACGCGCTGCACGAGCCGCAGACCTACACCGATGCGGCGGGGAAAGTGTGGAACTTCACCTGGAACGCGGCGGGCCAGCCCGCCACCGTCACCGACCCGAACTCGGGCGTCACCACCCGCAATTACGACGCCTCGGGCAGGCTATCGACCATCGTGAACGCGAATTCGCAGACGGTGCTCACGCTGACCTACGACGCCGCCGACCGCATCGCCACGCGCACGGACTCGCAGGGCTATGTCCTTACTTATGCGTATGACGCTCTGGACAGGATCACGTCCATCACCTACCCGGACGGCACGGCGGATCTGTACGACTACAACTTCCAGTCCGGGCCGTTCGTCGGCACGCCCAGCCTGGAGCTGAGGAAGCACACCGACCGGCTCGGACGCGCGACGACCTACGGCTTTGACGCCGACCGGCGGCTCACTTCCGTCACCGAACCCACGAGCGGCACGGCCACGCGCACGACCTCCTATCACTATTACGAGAACGGGACCCTGAAGGAGATCACGGACGCGAACGGCAACGTCACGCACTGGGACATCGACATCGAGTCGCGCCCGGTGGCCAAGACCTATGGGTTCGGCACGTCTTCCGCGCAGACGGAGACCTATACCTACGAGGCGAGCACCTCGCGGCTCAAGGCCGTCACCGATACGTTCAACCAGATGAAAAGCTACGCGTACGCGCTCGACGACCGGCCGCTCTCCGTCAGCTATATCGGCGCGTTCGGCACCCCGAACGTCTCCTTCGCCTGGGACGGCTTCTTTCCGCGCCTCACCTCGATGACCGACGGGCTGGGCACGACGAACTACAGCTATACGGCCATCGGCACCAACGGCGCATTGAAACTGGCATCGATAGACGGGCCGTTCGCTAACGACGTGATAGGGCTGACCTACGATGCTTTGGGAAGGATTGCGGGGAGAAACATCACAGGCGGCAACGAGACCTTCGGCTATGACGCCATCTCGCGCCTGACCTCCCACGGCACGCCGCTCGGCAGCTTCACCAACACCTACCTTGGGCAAACGGATCAGACGGCATCGCGCTCCGTCACCAACGGCGCTGTCACCGTATCCACGAACTGGGGTTATGACACCAATGCGAATGACAGGAGGCTGATCTCGATTACGAACAGCGGAGTGACGAGAAGCTTCACGCTCGGCTACGGAAGCGGCCCTGTAAATCCCTACGACATCATGTCCGTCACGGATACCGCCGCGACAGGGCATCCGTTTGCAACGCAGACGCATGCGTATGGGTATGACCTGATAGATAGGTTATTGACCGCAACGGCGACAACACCGGGCAACAATACGTATGTTTATGATCCCCTCGACAATGCGACGACGCTAACGGACAGCACCGGAACGACGAACCCCACCTATAACGGCCTCAACCAGATCGCCACCTGGGGAGCCACCAACTACACCTACGACGTCAAAGGCAACCTCCTCTCCGACGGCACCCGCTCCTACAAATGGGACATCGAAAACAGGCTCATAGAGATTGATTACGTGGGCAGCACTGCAAAGTCACAGTTTAGCTACGACGGCATGGGCCGCAGAACGGTTGACGTAGAAACCGCCTCCGGCGGCGGAACGACGACAACGAGATATTTGTGGTGCGGTTCAAGAATCTGTCAGGTGAGAGACGGAACCGACACGGTGCAATCGCGCATCCTCCCCGAAGGCGAATACAACGCCGTCAGCACGCAAAAAGCCGTCTACATGCCCGATCAGCTCGGAAGCGTAAGGGATGTGCTGGATGCTACGAGCGGCTCGCTCATCTCCTCCATCGACTACAGCCCCTACGGAGCGCCGGTGCAAACCTCCGGCACCTTCACTCCCGCCTACCAGTACGCCGGACTCTTCGCACATGCACCAAGCGGATTATTGCTCTCCTTCACCCGCGCCTACGACCCCGTACACCCCCACTGGCTGAACAGGGATTTGCTTCGAGAGTGGGCTGGACCAAATCTCTATGCCTACTCGTTAGCAAACCCCGTGAACTGGGTAGACGTTCTTGGGCTTACCGTCAAAGAATACCAACGACCGATCAATCTTAATGGACCGCTTTCCCCCTTGAATTGGACAGGCATTGATCATCGCTGGATCAAGACGGACAAATATGAAGCTGGCATGGGTCCAACCGGCGGTGATGTTCCTGGACAAGGGCGAGCAGATTTCCCTCTTGCTCCTGTAAGCACCATTGATCACACAGGGCAATCAAAGAGTCCGGATGCTACAGAAGTACCAATTCCTTTTCCTGTGAACGAGGAGTGCGTCAATGCGTTGATCGCGCCGGGACGCCCTCTTGGTTTATTCGTGCCTAGTTCAAATGATTGTCACACGTTCGATGCTCGTGTGCTCGATCTTTGTCGTGCGAAGTCCTATCCGAATAGTCGCTAGTGCTTTGTTGTCATGCTCAAGTGGTTTGAAAGGATACAGTCCATGAAAAAATCAGGTATCTGGTGCTCTGCAGTGATCGCTCTGCTATTGCTCGTATTATTCATTGATTGGACAATTCAAACTGCTTGGACCAGTTCGTTTTGCAAGGATCAAGCGTGTATAGATTCTGTGTCCCGACACGCGGCCATCCAAGGATTATTGGCTCTCCTCTCTTTTGTTAGTTTCGCAGTGTTGGTATATCGGGGATTGCGTGGCAAGCCTCAGTCACCCTCCTGATGTGCGATACAACGCGCCTGCGGTTCATTGTGATCGCTTCCACCGAAGTGCCGTGGCGGCGCGGAAAACACGGGCGCGGGGGAATTCCGGGGACACAATATTTAATAGGTTGGCTTTATGAATCGTCTCGCTAAAGCCCTCGCCTCAACCACGGTGCTGACTGCGGCGAATGACAATTTCCATCTTCGGTTAGTGCGCGACAATCGGGCCTCAGCCACGCACGACACCCTCCTATGCCAAGGCTTCGGAGGGCAGGCCAACGCCAACGACCGCCGCCTCATCTCGATAACGAACTCCGGCACCACCCGCAGCTTCACCCTCGGCTACGGCACCACCCCGGTCAACCCCTACGACATCCTGTCCGTTACCGACACCGCCGCGACCGGCCACCCTTTCGCAACGCAGAGCCATTCCTACGGCTACGACCTCATCGACCGCCTATTGACGGCGACGGCCACCACGCCGGGAAACAACACCTACGCCTACGATAACCTCGATAACGCCACGACCGTCATGGACGCCACGGGCACCACGACTCCGACCTACAACGGCTTCAACCAGATCAGCACGTGGGGAGCCGCGAACTACACCTACGACACCAAGGGCAACCTCCTGAGCGACGCCACCCGCACCTACAAATGGGACATCGAAAATCGCCTGCTGGAAATCGACTACGCCTCGGGAGCAAAGAGCAACTTCAGTTACGACGGACTCGGAAGAAGAACCGTTGATGTCGAAACCGCCTCAGGAGGGGGAACCACCACCACCCGGTATCTGTGGTGTGGTTCAAGAATATGCCAAACAAGGGACGGCAGCGATACGGTGCAGTCGCGCATCCTCCCTGAAGGCGCATATAACGCCGTCAGCACGCAAAAGGCCGTCTACATGCCCGATCAGTTGGGAAGCGTCAGGGATGTATTGGACGCCACAACCGGCAGTCGCCTGTCGTCCATCGACTACAGTCCCTACGGAGCACCCGTCCAGACAAACGGCTCCTTCACCCCTGTCTACCAATACGCCGGACTCTTCAATCATCCGCAGAGCGCGCTCCTCCTCTCATTTACCCGCGCCTACGACCCGGTGCATCCGCATTGGCTAAATAGGGATTGGATTAGGGAGGCTGGCGGCATCAATCTTTACGCATATGTTCTAGCGAATCCAGTCAGGCTCATTGATGCAGAGGGGTTATGTGCGTCAGATCCTAATAAATGTGGAAAACTGGCGTCACAAATCGAGCAGGTAAGGGATGAACTGGCTCAGCGATCCGACGAGTTAAAGCAGGATAAGCTAAACTTGCCTCCAACAGGCCCCATGTCTGTTGCAGGGCACCAGCAGCAATTTCAAGACAAACAGACGCAGCTCAGAAATCTATTGAACGATTATGACTCAAATGGATGTGGCCCAGGCGATCCGATTCCTACGGATGCATGGAAGTATGCTACGATGCCCACACCCACCAAAACTCAACATCCAATCGATCAGATGCCAAGCGCTCCGATCATACCTCCGCTTCCCTGGTGGGCTCCATTGGCACCACTAGCACCCTTGATAATTAGGGGAACAGGATCGCTTATCCTCTTATAACAGGAATCCAGAGGCAAAATGACAGCGGAATCAGGACGTCTGGTTGATGCTTGGATTAACCGATACGAAATCATCGAGCAAAAAGGAGATGAAGCTCCTGAAGCAAAGGCCCTGTTCTGGTCATATATGGAAGTGGATGAACTCTGCGGAGAAGATCCAGATCGCGCGCTACACCTTATTACAAATATCCTGGCTTCGACACAGAACGAATATGTGTTGGCGAATCTTGCGGCTGGCCCTCTTGAAACTCTCCTCACTCGACATGGCAAGAAGCTCATTGGAAAAGTGGAGTACCTTGCTAAGGCCGATCCTCGATTCCAACACTTGCTCCAGAACGTTTGGCAGAATCGCATTGACGATCAAACGTGGGGTAGAGTTCTGAGAGCGGCTAAGGGGTAGCAAAACCCTCCCTGGTCTATCTATGAGCCTTTTTTCGCGCGCCGCGCCGTTGAGGCGCGGCGAAACACGGCTGGAGGACTATGTCCCCTGCCTTTCCTCTGGATGTGGCTTTGCGTTGGTCGCATAACTGGCGTTACGGAAAATCGCTCGCGCGAGTTAGCGCCGCCCTCACTTCTTCTTGCGCAGCCGCAAGCCCGGACTTTCGCTATTAAGAAACTCAATCCCGGCTTTTTCAAGGACGGCGACGACCTTGCCGAGGGTTTCCGTTCTCGACCCGACGGGGCCGTCGAACTTTTCCATCCGCTGGACGGTGCCGAATGCGACTTTCGATTTCCTGGACAGCTCCCGCTGCGACCAGCTAAGGAGCGCGCGCGCGGCCCTGATCTGCCTTCCACTGATGATGATCACGGTGCGACGCTACCACGGGCATGCGCCTAAGCCCAAATAACTGAGTCATTTACATAACTACTTGAGTATTTGACATAGTTTATGCGATCATTTCTCCAGTCGGGCAGGCACCCGCTGGAGAGCCCTCAATGGCTGATCTGGACGTTACCCGGAAACTGCGCATTTATCACACGATCTACCGCCTCAATCTCTCATTTGCCAACATCGTCGCGAATTGCGGCGCGCTGCGGGAATGCGGGATTTTAGGGCCGAAGGATACAAGGCTTTACCAGTCCTTCGCGCAGGAACTGCAGGCGGACATTAATGAGCGCCTGGCGGGCATCATGGAAACGACCGAATCCGACGACCACGCCCGGTTCGGCAAGGTGAGAGACGCATACGAAAAGGAACTGCGCGACCCGGACGACGTTTTCATCCATGCCGAGGAGCGGCGCAGGGAGCTGGCCAGGCTACGCAAGAAGCGCCGCCCTGCAAAAGGCGGGAAAGCAATCGGCGCTCCGTCGGGGACCACGGCCCGCAAACCAAAGCGGCCCCCCGCCGGATCGCCGTCATGACCGGCTTCTTCCTACCGCTTGCGCAGATGACGGCCCAGGCCCGCCACAAGCTGCTCCGGAGTGACGCCGAAGGCGTCGCATACCCGAAGCAGCGTGAAGAGGGTGCTGGGCCTGCCGGCCTCGATCATCTGCCAGTGGCGGACGGAAAACCCGTAGCCGATCATGTCCTCCTGGCTCAGCCTGCGCTCTGTCCTCAACGACCGGATTTTATGGCCCAGGGCGCGGAAGAACCGCGCGTAACGGGCCGGAAGCTTTCTGGTGGCGCCCACCCCTCTATGATTCGGCAGACACGAGCAAAACTACCACGAACAAAACTACGTGTTGTATGGTACATTTGTGCCCCGCCGCTCTGGGCTGGAGACGCCCGGCGGCGGCGGTTAAGGGAGAATCCCATGAAGCAAGCCCCCTGGCGCGAACGCCCCGCTTCGCTGCCCGCCCTTCTCGTATGGATTTGCGCCGCTAACGCCTCACGCGGCACGGACGGGCGCCCCGGCGCGGGCATTTTGCAGCGCCCCCGCCTATCCTTGTCTTCCGTCCCTCGCCTTCGCGCCGTCAAGGCCGGACTCCTCAATCTGCTCATCGACCTGCTTCTCGGCTGCATCGGCCTTCTGATTCGCGATGACAGTCCCGGCACTACCGTCTCCACCTTCTCCGAGCTTGCCGCAGCCCTCGCGCAGGGCGACGGCATTCCCGCACGCGCTGAGCCCCTGGTATCCCCTCCTGCTCGCAGCGTGGCCCGCGCCGCCCATGCCGCCTCGCGTTGCGCGGTGATGCTCTTTGCCTTTTCCCTGATTGCCGGCCAAGGTTTGAATGCGCAGGCCGCTCCGGAACGCAATCAGGCAAATTCGTGCCAGGACAGGAGCGTTCCGAACCAGGCTGAAACCCCCGTAGGGCCTGCGTTCATTGAGACGCCCGATCCTTTCATGCGTTACCTGCCTGCGGCGCACCCGGAGACGCCGGTTCCCGCAGCACAGTACATCGCCATCATCGAATCGAATGCTCCCGGTTTCCGGCCGCTCGGCAATGAGCCACCGAGAAAGGAAAGGTTTGAATGGGTAAGTTTGCTCCTCACTATTGAGTATCTGAGGATAAACGAACCCGCCGCCGCCCTTCGGCCCGGCTGGTACGAGTTCGTTGCCGCGAAGGCTCCCGCGCTTTCGCAACCGGAGATGGACGCCATCGCAGAGGACTGGTGGAGCGCCATGGGCAATAGAGCCATTGCCAGCGAGCCTCACGGCGTTTGGCGCGACGCGACCTGGGAGGAGGTGCGCGGGCATTTCCAGACGCTGCGAACCGGGACCGCGGAACAGGCCTCCGCCGCAAAATACTGGCTGATATACGCGGAGAACGCAGACTTCGGAAACAACCTGACCCTTGCGCCGGAAGTGCAAGGCGTAAGTCCCCTGGCCGTGCTGCTGGCCCGCGACATCGAGGTGGAGGCGCGGATCTACGCGAAGCCCGGATCGGAACGGCTCCGCAAGGTCGTGGGATGCCTCATCGCGGGAAAATTCGCCGCTGCCGCCGACGGGAGCACGGGCATTGCGCGGACTATTCGCTTCCGAAGCAGAAGCGATTGCTTTTGCTCTTGAAAACTGAGGCAAGATTCACATGTTTTGGAAAGGCTGTAGAGTTAAGGGACGTTAAGGGCAGCGTCGCAGCGGTCGTTCATCCCACCAGAAATCCCTTGAATTCCATGGTTTGTCCGGGTAGCGGTGTAGTCGAACCTTTCGTTAACAAACGCGGGGAATGCCGTGCCGGATCACAGACACAAGGCAACAGAACTGGACGCCAGGGGGATTGAAGTCCACTTTTCGCCGAAAGTGACACAGGCGTTTCGCGACCTCGCGGCGGCGGTGCATTTCAGCGAGCACTTCGACGACGGCATGCTAAGGACAGTTCAGGAATGGGCCGCGGGGAAACCAAAGAGCCTCCACGGCGTACTGATCTCGCTGCCTCTCATCGCATCGGAGACGTTCCGGCACATAGCCGCAACCGGCGATCAGCGCGCCCGCGAAGCGTGGGACGAAATAAGCGCTCAGATAAACGAGAAGGGATTCAGCCTTACGAAGGTTCGGACGAGGGAGAAATAGACCGCATTTGACTCTCCCACAGCCTGGCAAACTGCTCTTTCAGTTCCTGCGGCCACCCCTCGACGATTTGCATACACCATCTGAAGGCCATGCGGTACGTGAAATCGTCCGCCAGTAGCTTCACTCCCAGGATATGCCCCAGCACTTCCTCAGGCTGTTTTCGGGCCAAGCTCAATAAAGCGAGAAAGAGGTGCACCGCATAGTTGCCTTTGTCAATCGCGAGGGCGTTTTCCAGAACCGCCTGGGCATCCGAAAATTGCTCCGTTCGTATGAAGACCTTGGCAAGGGCGATGTGCGCCGCCATATTGTCCGGATGTGTTTCCAGGTGCTGCTTGGCCAGGCGCACGGCTTCCGACTTTTCGCCCACCTGGATTAAAAAATAGAAATACGGCGGATAATCCTCCGTGCTGGCGCGGTCGAGCCTGAGCGCCTCGCCAAAGGCGATCTTGGCCTTCTCTAAATTGTCTTTCTCCCATTCCTTCACGGCGGCGCCGGTTATGAGCATGTAACCACCCGCGGCATGCAATCGCCAGAACCCGCGAGCGCGCGTGTCCACCCGGTCCAGGAATCCTGCGGCTTGTATCGCCAATTCATCCACGTCTGCCGCGCTGCTAAACTCCCGGTCCCAATAGAGAGTGCTGCAATACGTCTCGCAAAGTCCGATGGAAGCCCCTATGTGCTCGGGGGCCATCTTCAGCACGGCCACGAAATGCTTAATGGCCTGGCTGTAGTCCTCGTACATTCCTCGGGACAGATAGTACATTCCGAGCTTGAACTCCTTGCCCACGGGGTGAGTTGAGTTATACGAAAAGGTTGGAGTGTACGCCTCGCCTTCCGGCAGCTTGATGCTTTTATCTTTCGGTGGGTCCGGCAGAGCGATGCGGACGAGGTCTGCACGTCCTTCCCCGGCGTAATACTTCTTCATTGAGGCACGGAGATTCAGAGCGGTCGTCCGGACATCCAATGATTCATCTTTCTTGAATTTGCCTTTGAACAGCGTCTTCGCCACGATGTGGCCGGGCGTCTTCTTGCCCTCAAGCGCCCGCCGCACAACAAGCTCCAGGAATTCGGCTTGGCTCCACGCAGTCCTGAAACGCTTGCCGCCTAGCATGCGCTCAAGCTGCGCTTTGATCTCAGCCGAAGTCGGACTTTCCGCGCCTATCGTCATCGGGCAAATCTATGGACAAGCCCCGATTGTACAAGGTTGAATATCATATTGTTTCCGTTGATGAATCCTCTTGTCTGCCTATCTTGTACCGTGACCGTAATAAAACCTTCACTTGATATGCCCCTTACACCCGCCTAAGTTGGCGTTAGATAGTGGTAAACGTGCCTGCCGCTGTTTAACCCAACGGTGATTCTTATGGCTGGAACTTCTGTCGTTTTCACGGAGAGCGAAGCGCTCAAGTACTTGGCGAAAGAGCAATGGAATCGTGAGGGTAATCTGCTCGTATCGCAGAACTTCTATGGTCCCGCAGCGGTCAATCAATATCGAGAGCCGTTAAGTGCGAAAACACGTGACACAATCGGCTTTGATACCCGAGAGGATAGTTTTAGGGGGATTGGGCCAGATTCGCGGAGGCTGGTGCTCAAGGCGGACGCTGCAGAGCGCTTCTTTCCCAAAGGCACGCTCAATATCATCAACGATTCCCCCAAGGGCAAGGGTCGGCCCCGCTGACGCGGCCCGTTCTTACGTCCAGCATTGTCGTCTTCGGCAGGCTTACCCTCGATTTCCTTCCAGCCTTTGCCATTCCACGTGATGACAATGCCGGCATCTTTTTTTGCGGCGTGTCGGCGAAATGTACTCCCAGTCCGAATAGTCATGATTCGGTATGACCAACCGCGTCTGCTTCTCGCCGCACCTGAGGCAAAATCGCGCTTGCGCGCTGCAACTGCGCAGATCGGGATCGTAGCCCCACTCGCCCCACTGAGCGTGATCCTCGCGCTTTTTAACGGCCCGGACTTTTTTGTGACTACACCTGACACAGATGAAGATTTGCGTGCAGCTTTTCGGCGCGGCATACCGCCAATCGCCCACGTGCTGGGTCCTCTTCTCATCAGCCCGGCAACGTGGGCAGCTTCGCACTTGCAGGCAAGAGCCCTTTTTCCGGTACTTCCAGGCAGTCCACGGATGTAAGGTTCGTTTCTCGGTCTCACGGCACCGCCTGCATGTGCAGGTCTGTCCACAGGACTTGGCCTTCCGATAACGCCACTTGCCGAAATCGTGAACTATCTGCGTGTCGTCTTTGATCTTTACGCAAAGCGGACGCACGCATTGTTTGACCTGGGTACAGTCGCCCTTCTTTAGATACAACCAGTCACCCCAGCTGTGAAAACCCATATCACAGGCGACTTCTTTGAGGAAATCGAGGAGACCCATCTTCTGACCCCCTGGAAACGTTAACTTGAGAGGCTGGAGGAAAGGTGGACATTATACCGTCCTATCTTGTACGCCGGGCGCACAGCGGCTTTAACGTCCTTTGACTCTACAGATTCCTTAAATTACCCGACCATGGGCGCATGACCTCATCGTCTGCCGAAGAACCCTTTGTATCCGCTAAAGAAGCAGCCGCATTTTTATCTCTCAAGCGCCGCTATCTGCTGGCGCTCGCCCGCAGGGGCATCGCCGGAGCCTATGCGCTTGGCACGGGAACGAAGCGCAAAGTTTGGGTATTCCGGCTGTCGGAACTCGCGGCGGCGATTGTTGAGAAAAAACAGCCAGAAAGGGTGATCCCAAACGGGGCAGATCGCGGTATGATCCGATCCGGCAGTCCCCGCTGAAGGAGCGATATGGCTTATCAGCGAGGATCATTGAAGAAAGTTTCGCGCAAGGAAGGAGCAACCTGGGTGCTGCGCTATCGGGTAGCCAACGCGGAAGGCCGGAGGGTGGAGAACATTCTGCCGGTCGGCCTCGTGCGCGATTTCCCGAAGGCGCAGGATGCGTGGCGCGAAGTGGACCGGCTGGGGCTTCTGGCTCGCGTCAACAGCGACACCCCCTGCCCCGGCCGCACCCGGTTCGACGTTCTTGCCGAACATTACCTGAAGGCCGATTTCGGAGCGGACGCCGTGCGCCCGAAGTCGGTAAACACCATCTCCGCCGTCGAGCGTTACGTCCGCAACTATCTCATCCCCCGCTGGGGCAGGGAGATTGCGGACGACATCAAGCCGCTCGACCTGCAGCGCTGGCTCAAATCGCTGCGCACGGATGACGGGCTCGCCTGGACGACGATTGCGAAGCTGCGCGGCATCATGCTGCGCATCTACAAGATCGGCGTCCGGCATGAGCTGGTCACGAAGAACCCCGTGCAGCACGTGGAGACGCGCTCCAAAACCAACTATAAGCCCATCGTCCTCACCCCGCAGCAGACGCTGGCCATCATCCAGGCCCTGCCCTCTTCTCTTCACTCGACGCTGATTCTCACCTGTGCGGCAACGGCGCTGCGCGCATCCGAGATTCTCTCGCTGCGCTGGGCCGACATTCTCTGGAATGAAGACCGCATCCGGGTGAGCAAGCGCTGGGCACAGGGCAACGACGGAGAGACGAAGACGGAAACGTCGGACGGATACGTGCCGATGCATCCCCTGCTCGCCTATAGCCTCCGCCATTGGCATCGGCAGACGCCCTACGCAAAGGAAACGGACTTTGTCTTTCCCTCGCTGAGAGCGGAAGGCAAGGTGCCCGTCTCCGCGTCGATCTTTTGCAGCGACCATCTGAGACCGGCTGCAATTGCCGCTGGAGTACAGATCGAGGAAGGGCACCGCTTCGGACTTCACAATCTTCGCCATTCACTCAGCAATTGGCTCGTGAACAAGGCGAAGATCGAGCCTAAGACGGTGCAGGCGATTCTGCGTCACTCGAAAATACAGACGACGCTGGATCTCTACACGCAGAAAGATGCCGATGAAGCACGGGCGGCGCAGGGAGTATTCCTTGCGGCGGTCGGCTTCAAATCAGGGGCAATCCAGTGAGGTGTGGGTTGAATTGTGGGTCGGAGTTCCGGGCGCCGCTCCCGTTAACTCCTTGAAATGAAATGGTGGCCAGGGACGGAATCGAACCGCCGACGCCAGCCTTTTCAGGGCTGCGCTCTACCAACTGAGCTACCTGGCCAGGATTGTCTGCTGCCCACGCAAGTTTGGGCGGGCGTGGAGGAAGACGCGTAGCTGTGTGAAGCTGGTAAATTATAGCAATCTTGCGGGATTCCCTCAAACTCCGCGCTGTGAGCCTGGCAAAACGGTAAGTCTTTACACTTCGTCATGACGCGGAAAAGCCTTAACCACAAAGGACACAAAGGAACACGAAGGGTGAGGAAGTTATGCCTGCAACTCTTCCTGTTGTCCGACCTTCGCCGCGACGTTTGGCTCTTCTGCCACTTGGATGACCAACTGCTCCAGCACCAGGCGCTTGCTCGGAGGATTGGACCGCGGCGCCAGTCCGCACGCGGTCCGTCCCCAGTAGATGCTCCCGCGCGCCGACCTCCATTTAGTACACGGCGCGCTTGCGCGTGGAATGTTTGCCAGCCAGGGAGAAGCGGGGCTCAGCCGGCGAATCATGCAAGATGCGCGCGCTCACGTACTCGCCTACCGCCGGACCATGTTTGAAGCCGTGTCCTGAACCGCCGCCCGCGATCCAAACATTGTCGAAGCCGGGATGGCGGTCAATCAGGAAGTCGCCGTTCCATGTGTTTTCGTACTGGCAGACGCGCGATTCCACCACGGGCGCGTCAGCCAAAGCGGGAATGTGCTGGCGCAAGTACGTCCGCAACAAATCGAGTGACGCAGGGCCAACCACGCGTGACCCGCTGTCGGGATCAAACTCTTCGCCGTGACGATCAAAAGCGATCTTGAAGCCGCGATTCTCGATATCGGGGAGCGCATAAGGACGCTCAGCATGGGTGTGGTGCAGCCATACCGGCATGGCGGGAGGCTGGAAGGCGGCACTACCCGCGGGCGGTCCAAGAAAAAAGACTTCCTGCCGGGTGGGGAAGATGCGATCGCCCAGAAGTTCCGGGAACAGCTTGGGAAGCCACGGTCCGCACGCATATATAAAGATGCCGGCAGAGATGTTCTGGCCGGAAGTGGTCTTGATCTGCGTCAGCTTGCCCGCGCCGGGCGGAGCGGCAGCGGCGGTCTGGAAACAGTCAAGTCCATTTTGGCGCAAGTCTTCAACCAGCCGTTGCACGGACTGTCGGGCCATGAGCACGCCGCTCTCCGGTTCCAGTACACCCCAGGTAATGTCAGGAAAAGTCATTCGCGGATAACGCCGGCTGATTTCCGCGGCGGCCAGCTTCTCGCAGGCGACGCCGTTTCTGTTCAGAACGTCCCAGAGTCCCTGGGTGTAAGGATCAGCATCATGACTCAACCAAAGCACACCGGTGCGACGAAAAAGATTCAAGCCCACGCGCGCCGCGAGCTCCTGCCAGACTGGCAGCGAACGGATGGACCAGCGGGTGTACAGTTCGTCCGGCCCGTAGCCCATGCGGATCACGCGCGTCTCGCCACCGGAGCTGGCGCGGCTGTTGGCGGCGCCGTAAGCATCTATGAGCGCGACGGAAGCGCCGCTGCGGCGCAGGTAGTGCGCCGTCCACGCGCCGAAAACTCCGGCGCCGATGACCGCGAAATCGTAGGTTTTGCTCATTGCTTTGCTTGTCCTTGCGCTTGTGCGCCATGCTCTTGTGCACGACTAAAGACCAGCTGCGCCGTAACCAGGTCTTCCAGGGCACAGCCGACGCTTTTGAACAGAGTGATGTCGTCCGCGTGCGCCCTTCCCCGCTTCTGGCCGGAAGCAATTTCGTGCAGATCGGCGATGATATTGTCGCGGCCGATGACGCCCGCGCTGAGGGGAATCAGCAGATCCCCGGCTTCGATCATGGCGCCGTCATAGGTATCAACTACCAGGCGGGAGCGGCGCGCCGTTTCGTCGTCCACTTCTCGTGTCTCCGGTTGAAAGGCGCCCACCAGATTCAGATGGGCTCCCGGCCGAAGCCAACGGCCGTCGAACAGCGGGGTGCGGGAACTGGTACAAGTGCAAATCACATCCGACTCACGCGCGCAGGTCTCGGCGCTTACGGGTTGAAGCTCAATTCCCAGGTCTTGATGAATCTTGCGGCAAAATTCTTTTAGGTCACTTCGACCGGAGCCACTGACAAGGAATCTCCGGAATTTTCGCACGCGCGGGATGGCGGTCAGGTGCGCGACAGCCTGGCGTCCACTGCCAAAGATACCTAGGGTCTCAACATCGGACCGCGCCAGCAAGCCTGTAGCGACGGCGGACGTTGCGGCAGTACGGAGATCGGTGAGCCAGTTGGCTTCCATGCGAGCCAGCGGTATACCTGTGGCAGGATCAAGCAACTCATAAAACGCATGCACGCCCGCGCGGGCGCTGACACTTACGATTTTGACTCCCGCAGCATGCAGGGCCGAGTCATACCCAGGCATCACCAGCATGATGGCGCCGTCAAGTTCCAGCGAAGTGCGCACGGGCATGCGCAACGTGGAAGCGAAGTCGCGGGCAAAGGCGGCGCGGAGCGCGCGAATGACCTCATCAACGTTGGCCAGCGAGCGGACTTGTTGTTCAGAAAAGAATTGCATTTTTCAGCAGGCGGCAAAAGCAAACGCCGAACAAGAGGGCTTCACCCGAGGTTATACAGTGGCCCAGGCTGATCCCGTGTTGCGAACAAATTCCCGCTTGTACCACTCCACGGTGCGGCGCAAGCCCTCTTCAAACTCCACCAGGGTTCTGTAGCCCATGGCTTTCTCAGCGCGCGAAATATCGGCCAGGGAATCGCGCACGTCACCGCTGCGAGGCGCGGCGTACAGCGCGCCGCGACGGAAGCCGGTCAGCCCCTGGAGCAGCGCGTACAGATCATTCACGCTGAAGTTTTTCCCGGCAGCAACATTGAAGACTCCGCCCACAACTTTTTCCGCAGGCGCGCTACATGCCAGCAGGTTGGCGGACACAACGTTGTCCACGTAGGTAAAGTCGCGGCTCTGCTTGCCGTCGCCATAAATGGTGGGCTGTTCTCCTGCCAGAATGGCGCGGATGAACTTGGGAATCACCGCGGCATAGGGCGACGTGGGATGCTGACGCGGGCCAAACACATTGAAGTAACGCAGACCCACCGTCTCCAGGGACATCAAACGGAAGAAGCTCCGGGCGTAAAGCTCGCCGGCGTATTTGGAAACCGCGTACGGCGAAATCGGGTCGCAGATCATGTCTTCGCGCTTGGGCAGAACGGAGGTATCGCCGTAAACCGAGGAAGAACTGGCGTAAATGACGCGCTTCACCCGGGCAGCGCGCGCCGCCTGCAGGACTTGAAGCGTGCCTACCACGTTGGCCTGGTTGCTGGCCACTGGATCTTCCAACGATCGCGGGACTGATCCCAGCGCGGCCTGATGCAGCACGTAATCTATGTTGCGGCAAGCGGCGTCGATGGCGGCCGCGTCGGTGACGTCAGCTTCGCGCAGGTCAATCTTGTCCAGGATGCCGGCCAGGTTCTCCGGGCGGCCGTGGCGGAAGTCGTCAATGCCGCGGACTTCTTCGCCCCGCGCCACCAGCGCGTGCGCAATGTTCGATCCGATGAACCCGGCAATGCCGGTGATCAGATACCTAGCCATTGCCATCGAGAATATCACGGTGCGCGCGAAGAGATGGTGCGACCGCGGCCTGGAGAACCATCGGCGGCAAATGGCAAACGTGCATTGGACTGCTGACGGCTATTTATTCTTGCCGGTCTTCTTTCCGGCGCGACCAAGAATTCTCCGCACTTTTTTGGGAGAAACTTTCAAGACCGTGGCCACGCGCTGCACCTTCTTGCCTTCTTTTTCCCAGACGCGGGGGATCACCAGCTCAGCGAACTCTTCCGCCAGCTTCTGGAAACTCTTGCCATCGGTGACGCCTTGCGACCAGGCGCGCAATTTCTGGTCAATGTTGCCGCGGGACGTCAGCTTCTGGCGCAATAGCTGCATTTCGTGGCTGACGTCCTCATCCTGGGCCGATCTCATCAGCGACGCGGCCTGGTCCAGGCAATGGCGGGCATCGTCCGGATCATGGGTGGCCGGGTTGCACGCGGTCAAACCGCGCCAAATGTAAGCGCGCGCCCGCAGGCGCTGGTTCTGGGTGTGCATGGCGGATTCCACGGCTTCGCGCGCGTAGTCGCGCGCCGCCTGGACGTGCTCCCAGGTGCGCGTGCTGTCTTCAATCTGCTCGTCCAACTGCGCTTGCTCCACCTTACACTGCAGCAGCCGGGCCCGGGCTATGGCGATATAGTCATGATGCTCTTTGGCCACAGCCAAGGACTGCGCACCCTGCTGGGCAGCCAGGTCAAGTTCGCCGGTATCGAGGTAAAGCAGCCCGCGGCCTTCGAAAACGTTGGCGATTCCGTGATGATGGTTGTGATGGCGGTAGATCTTCTCAGCCTGGTCCAGGTTGGCAAAAGCCTGGCTGCGCAGTTCTTCATACTGGGCGCGGTCGCCCGATGTGCTGCCGGTTTGCGCCGGAGTCTTAGAGGCGCCTTTGGATTTGCCGCTGCGGCGGTGCCTGGTCTCCGCGTCCATTTTGTGCATGATCTGCTGGGCGATGAGCCGCTGCACGTATGCCACGTTGGCGAGCGAGCGAGCCAGGTTGCGATGCTGGGGATTGCGCCGGCGAAAATGCTCGATCGCGCGATTGAAGAACTGCAGCGCCTGCTTGTGCTGTCCCTGGCGGCGGATCATCCGCCCGTGCGCTGAATAAATGTTGCCCAGGGTGATGTCATCGTCCGTGGAGCGCAGCACGGTTTCCGCCTGGTCCAGGATACCGGCTGCCTCGCGCCAGTGCCCTTTCTGAAAAAACAGCCAGCTTTCCAACACGCGCATGACCGCGGCCATGCGGGGAAATCCCAAGGCCATGGCCAGCTCGCGGCCCGCTGCGGCGCGCCTCAGCGCTTCATCATATTCACCTTTTTTGCGATGGCAGCGCGCATTCCAGAAGTTGGCGATGGCGATGACTTCCTTGTCCTCAATCTCGCCTTGCAGGGAAAGCACCAGGTCAAAATGGCCTAGCGCATCGTCAGGCTGGTCGCGCAGCAGGGCGAGAAGACCTTCCGCCATGCGCAGGTGGACGTAATCGCTCACCGCGAGCCGTCCGCGCTGCTCCTTGGGAAAACGCGCGAGCAGTTGCTCCACCAGCTCCGGGTCGCGATAGCCAACATCCACCCATTGGGCCACCGCTCCTACCAGGGCCGCGGCGTTACGCTGGCCAGGAACCAATTCTTCGAAGAGACACGCGTGGGCGCCGAGCAGCGCGATGCCGCTGGAAACCTGCCGAGCGACCAGGTTCTCGCGCAACTGATGCAGGAGCGAGTCCGGAATGTCCGCAAGTTGCTTGACGTTGCTGAAGGCGCCGGCCACGAAGGAATCATAGCTGGGAGACGGAGAAGCGGACAAGGCGATGTCAGGCGATGCCGGCAACCTCCCGCGCCGCCGCACGGAAAGCCGCACCCCTAGCGGGTTTCCGCGCTTTCGCCAAACGGCGCATTAGCGGTACGCAGAGGCCAGAATGTCCGCTTTGGCCGACTCGTCCGAATCGGACGAGCCGGTTTTGCCTCCGCCCAAATCTGCTGCAACATAGCTCACGCACCCAAGTCTGACTACTAGCAGGAGACGGAAGAATGCAACAGCATAACGATGAAGTTCGATTGAAAAACGCCTGGGCCAACGACCCTCGCTGGCAAGGCATCACCCGGCCATACACACCGCAAGACGTGGTACGGCTCCGCGGCACCATTCACATTGAGCATTCGCTGGCGCGGCTGGGCGCAGAAAGGTTCTGGGACCTTCTGCACACGGAAGCCTACGTGTCAGGGCTGGGCGCTTTGACAGGCAACCAGGCCCTGCAGCAGGTGCAGGCCGGGCTGCAAACCATTTATCTGAGCGGCTGGCAGGTGGCCGGCGACGCCAACCTTGCAGGACAGATGTATCCCGACCAGAGCCTGTATCCTTCGAACAGCGTGCCCGCGGTGGTGAAGGAAATCAACAACGCCTTCCTGCGCGCGGACCAGATCCACCACGCCGAAGGCAAGAACGGAATGTATTGGTTCGCGCCCATCGTCGCCGACGCCGAAGCCGGCTTTGGCGGCGCGTTGAACGCCTTTGAGCTGATGAAATCCATGATTGAAGCAGGCGCGGGCGGCGTCCACTTTGAAGACCAGCTGGCCTCAGCCAAAAAATGCGGCCACCTGGGCGGCAAAGTGCTGGTTCCGGCGCAGGAGTTCGTGCAAAAACTGGTGGCCGCGCGACTGGCGGCGGACATTCTCGACGTGCCCACCGTGCTGATCGCACGCACGGACGCCAACGGCGCCCGGCTGCTCACCAGCGACAGCGATATTCGCGACGTGGAATTCCTCACTGGCGAACGCACGCCGGACGGTTTCCTGGGTTACAAAGGCGGCCTGGACGCGGCCATCAGCCGCGGTTTGATCTACGCGCCTTACGTTGACCTGCTGTGGTGCGAGACCTCAGAGCCCAACCTGGAAGAAGCCCGGCGCTTTGCTGAAGGCATCCACGCCAAGTTCCCGGGCAAGATGCTGGCGTACAACTGCTCGCCTTCCTTCCACTGGAAGCGCAAGCTGGATGACGCGACCATCGCCAAGTTCCAGCGTGAACTGGCGGCCATGGGATACAAGTACCAGTTCGTGACCCTGGCGGGCTTCCACGCTCTCAACTTCAGCATGTTCGAACTGGCGAGCCAGTTCGCCAAGGAAGGCATGTCCGCCTATTCGCGGCTTCAGGAAAAGGAATTTGAAAGCGCGGAGAAGGCCGGTTACACCGCGGTCCGCCACCAGCGTTTTGTTGGTACCGGCTACTTTGACGACATCACGCAAACCCTGGCCAACGGGCAAGCGTCCACCACGGCCATGGAAGGATCAACGGAAACCGAGCAATTCAGCCTGGAGAAAGCTGTTTAAGCCTGCTGCAAGTTGTCTCCTTGGGTAAAGGCCCTTTTGCCTCCGGGCAGGAGGGCCTTTTTGTTTAGGGTTGCCTCCGCGGGTTTTTGAACCCGGGATTTTGCTGATCCGGGCAATGCCTGTGTACACTTCGAGTCATGTTCAAACGAGCTGTCATGTTGCGAGCATCTCTCATGATCGCTTCGGTGCTGCTGAGTTCCACCGCGGCCCTGGCGCAATGCTGTCCGGAAAAGCCGTCAGCGGAGAAGCGCCAGGCGCTATGGCAGAAGCTGCAGGCCGACCTTCGCCATGTGGACCAGAACCTGGACGGCGTAATGGGCCTGGCGGTCAAAGATCTGTCGTCGGGCGAAGAGTTCTTCCTCCACGGCGACGAGATCATGCCGCAGGCCAGTTCCATCAAGATCGCCGTCTTGGCCAACCTGTACGTGCAGGCGCAGCGGGGCAAGCTCAAGCTGACGGACGAATATCTTGTCCGCAAAGAAGACCTGGTCGCGGGCAGCGATATTATGATGGGCCTTACACCCGGGGTGACGCGGCTGACCCTGCGCGATCTGGCCACCATGATGGTAGCGGTGAGTGACAACAGCGCCACCAACGTGTTGATCGAGAGGCTGGGCATGGAGAACGTGAATGCCATGCTGGAAAATTCCGGACTGCATGCCACGCGACTGCGCCGCAAGATGATGGACTTGAAGGCCGCCGCCGAAGGCCGGGAGAATGTCTCCACGCCGCGCGAGATGATGACCTTGCTGGAATTGCTGCATGGCGGCAAGCTGCTGAACAAGGAGATGACCGAGGATTTCTTCCGCATGCTGACTACGCACAAAGAGAGCTCCATGCTGCAAGGCCTGCCGGATGATACCGTGGCCGCCAACAAGCCGGGCGAACTGGAAGCGGTGCGCAACGACTCGGGGATCGTCTTCATCAAGAACCGTCCTTATATTCTGTGCGTGATGACCACTTACCTCAAAGACGAACGGGAAGGCGCGGCGGCCATCCGCAAGATTGCATCGCTGACCTTTAGTTATTTTGACCGCGTGGCCCGCGCGTCCGACTATGGCCGCGTGGTATCGCCAAAGTAGAATGACTCAAATGAGCATGCAGCAGGCAATCCTGGCGCGAAAAGCAATCCTATTTCTGATGATGGTCGTCTCCATCTGCGGCCTGGCGCAGTGGAAGAAGACGCCGCTCGAACGGCCGACGTGGATCAACCCGAATCTGTACCGCGCGGACGCCGACGCGCCCAAGGAAATCCGGGCGGCCGTGGCCGCAGCGGCGAAGAGCAACAAGCGCATCCTGCTGGTCTTTGGCGCCAACTGGTGCCTGGACTGCCACGTGCTGGACCGAGCTTTTCACCAGCCTCGAGTCGCGCCCTTGCTGGAAGGCAACTTTGTGGTGGTCCACGTGGACGTGGGTGAATACAACAAGAACCTGGACCTGGCCAGGAAGTACCGCGTCAACCTGAATAAGGGCGTCCCCTCCCTGGCGGTGCTGGGACCTCACGGCGCCATGCTTTTCTCCACCACCGAATTTGAAAAAGCGCGGGCCATGAATGAAGAGGATGTCATCGCGTTTCTCAACACGTGGAAGCCGAAAGCAGCGGGGCATTGAAGTAATCCCATTCGAAACTTACGCTCCATGGCGCTGGTTGGAAAAACGGGTGATGCACGGACTGTGATATTCTCCTACCTCATATGCCTCTGAAATCAAGTTTGATCGCGGTGCTGCTGGCGCTGTGCGTCGCTGCATTGGCGCAGCAGCCCACGGCAACTCCTCGGCCCAGTACAACAGCGCAAACGCCGACCCTACAGCCGGCGGATGACGCAAAGACGGAAGCTGAAGCCATCAAGACCGGGCGGGCCACCATCCAATGGGACAAGTCGAGCACGCCGGGAACGAAAGCGCGGCTGGAATTGATCAAGACCGGCACGATCCAAGGCAAGCCGGTTGTGGATTACCGGCTGAAAGTGGACGGCGCGCCCCATGACAAGCGGTACAAATTGTTCGTGTGGCCGGTGACCGTCCTCAGTCCGATTCAAATGATGGACGGGCTGGCGGTGGGGAATGACGGCACGGTCATGTGTCCGGCTGATTCCACGCGCAGTTGCGCGCAGCGCTTCAAGGGAACCGAAGTGCACCTTACCTACCGTCCGGAGATTGGAGAAATCTACCGCCAGGCTCTGATTTCCGAAGACGACCAGTCGCGGATATTCTTCTCGATTGTTCCTGCGCCTATTACTCACAGCGACAAAGCCTGCACGCTGGAGGCGGTCCGCCTGAGCCCTTCTTTTGAACTGGCGCTGATTCGGGGAAAAGGATTCAAGCCGGGAGAGGACATCAGCGTACACACGCAGTCTTACCAGGACGCCCACAACGTGCCGGCGAAAGCCGACGATCAGGGCGAATTCTTTCTTTCCATCACGCCCGCGGTGAAAGGCAGGACCACCGGAGTGATTGAGGTCTCAGCCAAGAGCGCGAGTTGCTCTCCCTTGATCTCTTTCAACTGGGGACTGTAACGGCGTTCACGCCTTCGGCTTGGGTTTGTCCTTTGCCGGTTCGCTCCTGGTAGCGGTGAAAGTGCCGCTAGCCTGGCCGCCGTAGTCTACGGTGCCTTCCATCTTCTTGCCGTCAGCGTCAATCTTCCCGGCGTAATGAATCGTTGCGCCCGAGACCTCAAAGTCGAAGACAATTTCATCGCCCTTGACCGTACCGTGCACCGTCGCTTCGCCCAGCGCACCCGAGTACGTGCCACTCAGCTTTTCACCGTCCTGTTTCAGGACGAAAGTAGGCGTCCCGCCCTGGCCACCCAGGTCCACTTTCGCGTTCCAGGTTCCGGTCACGTCGGCGGCGAGCAACGCCGTCGTCAGGAAAATCAACATCGTCAAGATCGCAGAAGCTCTCTTCATAGGCGCGAACCATATCATCCGGTGGCTGAACAAGGCAAGCAGCTGACGCGGCTGCTTCCCTAGCATGTCAATGCGGTGCTTTCTCGAGGGCCGCGGCGGCAGCATCAATCGCGGCGGCATAGTCCTGCAGCGCCTGGGCCACGCGCACGACTTCTTTCTCGGCTTCCGCGTAGCGTTTCTCCTCGATGCCTTCACGCACGCCGGGGAGCGTCTTGGCGCCGTAGCCGGTGTAGAAACCGGGCGCGTAAATCAAGTGCTGGTACCAGGAACGCCGCGGCAGCCCTCCGGGATTTGTAAGCCGGCGCTCAGTCTGGATCAATTGGTCATTGATGGCCCGCAGCGCAGGGCCTGGAGCGCCGCTTCCGGCGTGGAACGCTTTGAGGGCCTTCGCAAAGCGTTCCGAGCTGTGGTCCAGCGCGGACTGGGCGTTATCCAGCGGCGCAAAATTGATGAACGGCGGGACCGGTTCTTTGGGCGGCGCGACGGTGGGGCGACGTGGGTCCGAAGTCGCGTTGTAGATGCCGTCGTCCACGTTTTGATTGCGGTCGTGGACCTCTTCCTGCTTGTTCTTGAGCAGAGTCTTCAATTCGTCTGAATATTTGTGGATGGTGTCAGCAAAGTCGCCGAATTCGTAAGGAAGCACGTCAGCATCGGCAAAGCGCAGCACCATGGAGCCGACAGTCTGCGACAGCGCGCGACCGTACACAAAGTCGGTGTCAGAAAAATGGGTGAACCAGTAAAAGTCATCGTAGATGGAGTGATAGATGCCGCCGTCATCTTCACCGCCAAATCCGATGTTGAGCGAAGCCACGCCCAGGTGGTCAAGGAACGCGGTGTAATCGCTGCCTGATCCCAGCGCGCCGATGCGCAGATCAGGCCGCGTGCGCGCTTCTTTGCGGTCTTCCGGACGGCCGCGAACCAGGCGCCCTGCCTGCCCGCGCTTCCAGACGGAGATATTCTTCTCCGGATCGGTGATGTCGCGCGCCACGCCGTTGACAAACTTTTCCAGCGAATGCGAGCCTTCCGCGAACAGGTAGCCGCGACCGTTGCCGTCCGTGTTGATGTAGATAGCGGCGTGCTTCTTGAGTTCGTCGCCGTGGTATTCAGCCCATTCGGTGGAACCCAGCAGCATGGGCTCTTCTCCATCCCACGCGCAATAAACGATGGTGCGCTTGGGCTTCCAGCCTTGCTTGAGCAGTTCGCTCAGGGCGCGCGCTTCTTCCAGCAAAGCAATTTGCCCGGAGATGGGATCTTCCGCGCCGTTGACCCAGGCATCATGGTGGTTGCCGCGGACAATCCACTGGTCGGGCGATTCCGATCCGGGAATTTTGAATACCACGTCATACACCGGTTTGATGTCCCAGTTGAACTGGACTTTCAAATGTACTTTGGCCGGACCCGGGCCGATGTGGTAAGGCTGTCCCAGGCCGCCGCGAAAACTTTCCGGGGCCATGGGGCCTTTGAGAGCCGCCAGCAGCGGGCGCGCGTCACCGTAGGAAATTGGCAGAGTGGGAATTTTGGTGAGGGTAGTGATGTCCTTGAGCGCCAGCCGCTTTACGTCGCCTTTGGCGCCGACGCCGGGCGTGGTGGGATCGCCGGGGTACAAGGGCATGTCCATGACGCTGCCGCGCTGCACGCCGTTCTCGTTGCGCATGGGGCCTTCAGGGAAGACGTCGTCTTCATAGTAGCCGTCGTCGCGCGGATCAGAGTAGATGATGCAGCCGATAGCGCCGTGCTCGGCGGCGACTTTGGGCTTGATGCCGCGCCAGGAGTTGCCGTAGCGGGCAATCACGATGGCCCCTTTCACCGAAACGCCGAGGCGGTCGAGCTCTTCGTAGTCGCGGGGCAGGCCGTAATTCACGTAGACCAGAGGCGCAGTCACATCGCCGTCAATCGAGTAAGCGTTGTAGGTGGGAAGCTGCTCGCTCTGCTGATTGGACGTTGGGTCAGCAGCGATGGGCGGCTCCTGCAATTTGGCGACGAACTTGGCTGGGGCGATCAGCTCCAGCACTCGCTCTTTGGGTGTGGGAAAGAGCACGTCAAAGGTCTCTATCTGGGCGTCAAGTCCCCAGGACTTGAACTGCGCCAGGATCCACTCGGCGTTCTGCTTGTCGTAAGGCGAACCCACGTGGTGCGGCCGCGCGCTGAGACGCTGCATGGCGTCACGCATGATCTGCGGACTGGGAATAGCGCGGAACTTGCTCTCCCAGTCGCGTTCCGTCTTGCTGCTGGAGGCGGTGAAGCCGCAGAGCTGGTCGTCTTGGGTGTTGGCGGCGGCAAGCGGCAGCAGGGCGATCAAGGTGAGCAGACTGGCGAAAAAGGCGCGTCTCATGAGCAGGGCTCCTCGGGTGAATGCAGCAGGGATTGTAAATGAGAAAAGGCGCGAAGCCGCGCCTTGACTGCAAGCCGTTTCGATTTCGCGCTGAAAAACCTTCCCGCGCGTTTTACACGCGTGAATGATCGGGACGCCAGTCGGTGACGGCTTTCTTGATGTCAGTGCGGCTGAGCTTTTCGTCCAAGGCGCGCTGGACCAGAGCGGGCAGCTCCGCGTCACCGGCAAAACGCAGGCCGACAAACTGCGTGTCCGTGAGTTCGCCGATGCGCGAACACAACGGTTCCGGCAGCACGGATTGCAGCCGGACGCGTTCTTCCACCCGGATGATGCGGTCCTGGAGATGGGTGGCGTAATTGCGCATGCGGGCGGCCCCAACCAGCAGCGCCACGGACAGGACAAGCAGCCACGTGCCGCCCAGTCCGGGGAACCGGAACAAATAGTAGGCGACCACGATCACATTGATCAACAACATGGGAAATACAAAGAAGTGAAACGACGGGTCCCACTTGGTGTGCTTGGCAAAGCTCTGCGGCGGTTGGTCCATAATGTCCTCACTTGGGTTTCCCCGGAGTAGATGTAAGACGAGCTTACTGGATTCAAGAAAATAACAGAGACAGCCCCTCACCACAATGGACGCAACGGGCGCACCGGAATGACAGGGCCGCCGGCCATCGGCCGCATCGAACCCGCGGTAGAATGTCACGGCAGAAGATTGCATCCATCCTCATGGCGAACTACATCGCAGCTCTGGATCAGGGCACCAGCAGCACGCGCTTCATGGTGTTTGACCGCGCCGGCAAAATCGTGGGCAGCGCGCAGCGCGAACATCAGCAGATCTATCCCCAGCCGGGATGGGTGGAGCACGACGCCGAAGAAATCTGGCTGCGCACGCAGCAGGTGATGGCCGACGCGATACAGCAAAGCGGCTTGCGCGCAGCGGACGTGGCAGCCATCGGCATCACCAACCAGCGCGAGACCACCGTGCTGTGGGACCGCAAGACGGGCGAACCTTTCGCCAACGCAATTGTCTGGCAGGACATGCGCGTGGCCGCGGACGTTGCCCGCTTGCAGCGCGATCCCGGCGAAGATTTCTTTCGCAGCCGCACCGGCCTGCCGCTTTCAACCTACTTCAGCGCGCTCAAAATCCGCTGGCTGCTGGAAAATGTTCCTGGACTTCGCGCCCGGGCGGAAGCCGGGGAAGCGCTCTTCGGCAACGTGGACACATTTCTTGTGTGGCATCTGACCGGCGGCGAGCACGTAACCGATGTTACCAACGCCAGTCGCACGCAACTGATGAACCTGCAAACCCTCGACTGGGACCCCGAGTTGCTTCGCGCGTTTCAGGTGCCGGAGAAAATTCTGCCGCGCATCGCTTCCAGCAGTGAAATTTATGGACGCGTGGCGGAAGGCCCGCTGGCTGGCGTCGCTGTGGCGGGAATTTTGGGCGACCAGCAGGCAGCGCTGGTCGGCCAAACATGTTTTGCTCGCGGCGAAGCCAAGAACACTTACGGTACCGGTTGCTTCCTGCTGATGAACACCGGCGAGCGTCCTGTGGTTTCGCGCCATGGGCTGCTCACCACCGTGGCCTACAAACTGGGCGCCCAGCCCGCGGTGTACGCGCTGGAAGGCAGCGTGGCCATCGCCGGCGCCCTGGTGCAATGGCTGCGCGACAACCTAGACATGTTCGAGAGCAGCGCGGAAATTGAAGTTCTGGCGCGGGCCGTCAGCGATAACGGCGGCGTTTACTTTGTACCCGCGTTCTCCGGCCTGTACGCGCCGTACTGGAACAGTAACGCGCGCGGCATCATCGCCGGGCTTACGCGCTACGTGAACAAGGCGCACATCGCCCGCGCCGCGCTGGAAGCCACCGCCTTCCAGACGCGCGACGTGGTCCAGGCCATGGAAAATGATTCCGGCATCCCCCTGGAAGTGCTGCGCGTGGACGGAGGCATGGTGGTGAACGATCTGCTCATGCAGTTCCAGGCCGACATGCTCAACCGTCCCGTGGTGCGGCCAGCGGTGAAAGAGACCACGGCGCTCGGCGCCGCCTACGCTGCCGGACTCGCCGTGGGACTCTTCAAGAGCACTGACGAACTCCGCGCGGCGTGGGCAGCCGACCACACCTGGCATCCCGCGCTGCCGGCCGACCGCCGCGAGCACATGTACCAGATGTGGAAGAAGGCGGTGAGCCGGGCGGTGGATTGGGCGGAGTAAGCTGAGTTCAGGTCAGCGTCATCTTCAAATCTGCGTCAAGCTTTACCTCACCGCCCGCATCAGCAACTGGCTGCTGGTGCATTCATGCACGCTCTGCGTGCACGCCTGGTACTGTAGGTCTTTGCTCATGCAGACTTCCATGTTCACCAACGCTCCAGAAAAGCAGGAGACACGGAACGCGTTGGCCGGGGCGTGGTTGGCATCAGCAAATGCTCTCTCGATCTGCTTGCTGGGAACTTTTTGCTCGTGGTCGAGTGTTCGGTATGGGTCGGGCACCTTCACAGCTTTAAAAGCCTGTTCCATTTTGCCGAAATAGTCTTGGGCGGAAAGGCCGCTGCACGAGCCGTGGGTCGTCCACTCGTGCTGAATCAGGCCGCGATCAGGAAAGTATTCCAGCATGTGGCGGACGGTTTCGGCGGCGACCGGGCTCACTGGGCCGCAGCTGAGCGGCGGACGGCCGGCGTTGAACTGCGGCCACAACCCATGCAACACGAACCCCACATGCCCGCCGGGCTTGCATTCGCTGGATTTGTCCGCGGGATGGCCAGCGCAATAGTTGGGCGCCCAGGAGAGCGACAGTACGTAGTAATCAAATTTGCCGGCCTCCGGCGACGCGGCCTTTTTGCGCCGGCCTGAGCCTGCGGCTGCCGCCAGAAGAAATAAGACAAGCAAAAAAAGAAGATAAGTCCGTTTGGTCATTCGTCCCCTCCAAGATGGCAACAAAAGCCGGAACCCAAGCGCCAAGCGGCGCGTATTACTCTACGGGGCCAGCCTGGGAAATACTATAGCCTATGCGGACGCTAACCCTTCGCGCGGGCAGACGATCTAAAAACCACAGGCAGGGATGAGGGAGGAAGCCTTCATGTTGACATCCGCTTTGCAGGTTTTCTTGCAGGACCTTCGCTACAGCCTGCGCCAGCTTCGCCGCACGCCGGGATTCGCCGCCGTGGCGATATTGACCCTGGCGCTGGGCATCGGCGCGAACACCGCGGTCTTCAGCGCGATGAACGCCGTCCTGCTGCGCTTCCAGCCGGTGCCTGATCCGCAGCAACTGGTCTACTTGCACACCGACGACCTTCCCCGCCACGCGTCGCAAACCGGAGAATGGACCAGCTCCTTTACCGAATACAGCTTTGAGCAGCTGCGCACCCGGCATGACGCGTTCTCTGACCTGATGGCGTTTGTTCCGCTGGGCATTCCGAAAGTTGCGGTGCGCTACGGCTCCGATCCGGAAGAAGCCCAGGGCGACATGGTGAGCGGAAACTTCTTCTCCGGGTTGGGTGTGACCATGGCCCGCGGCCGCGGGTTCACGGTGGACGACGAGAAGCAGCACAGCCAGGTCGCGGTGCTGAGTGATGGCTACTGGACGCGGCGCTTCGGGCGGAATCCCTCCGTCCTGGGGCAGACGCTGTACGTGAAAGGCGTGGCCTTCACCATTGTCGGCGTCACGGGAGAGAGCTTCACCGGAGTGGAAATGACGCCAACGGACTTTTGGGTCCCGCTGCAGAACCGTCCCGACATCACGGCCTGGGGCCAGTCGACGCAGGACGGAGCCAGCCTTTACGGCGCGCCCACCTGGTGGGCCCTGATGATGATCGGCCGCCTGAAAAACGGCGTCACGGAGAAGCAGGCGGTGGCGCAACTGAATCCAGCGTTCCAGCAGATCGCCTACAACGGCATTGGGGAGCGCGATCCCAATGAAAAGGCGCCCAACCTGTATTTTTCGCCCGCGCGCGGCATCGGCAGCCGGAGTGAGCAACTGCAACGTCCGTTTGCCATGTTGATGGCCATGGTCGGCCTGGTGTTGTTGATCGCGTGCGGCAACGTGGCCATGCTTCTGCTCGCCCGGAACACCATGCGCGACCGCGAGTTCAGCCTGCGCATGTCATTGGGCGCGGGAAGAGGCCGCTTATTTCGCCAGTTGCTTACCGAAAGCCTGATTCTGGTGGTGGCGGGCGCCGCTCTGGGATGGGGCTTTGCCCTGTGGATTGTCCGCGCGCTGGCAAGCTGGTCCACGCTGGAAGTGAGCTTTGCGCCGGACACGCGGGTGCTACTGTTTACGCTGCTGATCTCCGCGCTGGCTGCGGTGGTCTTTGGCTTGGCGCCGTTGCGGAAAGCCACCAGCCTGGGAGCCGGTATGGCTTTGAAAACCTCCGCGAGCGCATCGTCGCAAGACAGCGGAAAATCGCGCACCGCGCGCCTGGTGGTCGCCATGCAGATGGCGCTGGCGTTGGTCCTGCTGGTGGCGGCGGCGCTTTTAGTCCGCACCATGCACAATCTGGAGAACGCTGACCTGGGCATCCGCACGTCCGGCCTGCTGGTGTTCGGAGTGACGCCGCCGCAGTCGGCCAAGTCTAATGCCGAGGTCGTGCAGTTTTACCAGAGGCTGACCGAGCGCATGCGCGCGCTCCCCGGCGTGGATTCGCTCACACTGATGCAAAACCGCATCGGCTCCGGATGGGCGAACAACACCACGGCGTATATTGACGGCGCGAAGCCGGCCAGCGAAACCACCTCCATGCGCTGGAACGCCATTGGCCCTGACTACTTCCACGTGCTGGGTGCAAGCCTGGTATTGGGGCGCGATTTTACTGACGCGGATTCGGCCAGCGCGCCGAAAGTGGCCATCATCAACCAGACGTTTGCGCAAAAGTATCTTCCCCGCGGCAATCCGCTTGGCCACATCGTCAGCCCTAACGAGGGGCCCCATGCCTTGCGCTTCACCATCGTCGGCGTGGCCGCTGACACCAAGTACACCGGCGTGCGCGAGAGCAGCCGGCCCATGGCTTACTTCCCTTACACGCAAGTTCCCGGGATCGCGACCATGCACTTTGAGTTGCGCACGCGCAACACTCCTCTGGCCGTTCTGCCGGACGCCCAGCGCGCGGTCCACGAGTTTGGGCCTGACTTGCCTCTGCTGCAGCCCACCACGCAACAGCAGCAGTTCCGCGAATCATTCACGGCGGAGCGTCTGTTCGCTCAGCTCTCAGTGTTCTTCGGCGTGCTGGCAGCCGTGCTGGTGGCCACCGGCTTGTTCGGTACTCTGGCTTACCGGGTGAACCGGCGGACAGCGGAGATCGGCGTGCGCATGGCGCTGGGCGCGCAGCGCGGCCAGGTGCTGTGGATGGTCTTGCGGGAAAGCCTGGTGCTTTGCGCGATCGGCGCCGCGGTAGGACTGCCGGTGGCCTTCACCGGCGCGCGCCTGCTGCGCTCCATCCTCTTTGGCGTTGGCCCGGCGGACGCCTGGTCATTTACGGCGGCCATCGCCGGCATTGCGCTGGTGGCGCTGGTGGCCAGCTGGGTCCCGGCGCGTCGCGCATCATCCGTGGATCCCATCGTGGCCCTGCGCTACGAATAGCCGGCCGCGACAGCGGCCACAGCCAAACGGGAACCTTCCCGCGCTGAGCGGTGTCCACATGTGGTTACCGCCATCATTTGCCGCATCAAAAGACCAAGAACGTTGATCCGGCGATGATACCAGGACTACCATACTCAACGGAGCCCCATGAAGAGCCTCTCGCTGCTCGCTTTACTGTTGCTGGCCCAGCGCTGGAGCGCCACGGCTTCCGGCAAGATTCTGGACCGCGAAGGCAAGCCTCTGGTCAATGCGCAGGTCACCTACACCAACATCGGCACCTATACCAACAGCCCCGGCGACGCGAAAGTACCCAGCGAGCAAAGCATAAAAATGGATGGCGGCACGGGCAAAGTGTACAAGTTCAAGACGGACAAGAAGGGCGAGTACATCGGCATAGGCGTGGGCTTCGGCGTATATCAGGTGGACATCGTAACTGCTTCCGGCGAACGAGTGTACACGGGAAGAAAAATCATCGCTGACGCCGGGGACAAGAACGGCACCGATTTTCTCAAGATTGATCTGTCCACGGTGGCTTCCCCCGGCGCGCTGCCCGCCGGGTCAGAGACCAATCTGGCCGCGGGCAAGAAAAGCAAGACGCAACTGGACTTGATCCGCAAAGAGAACTCCAACGCGGCCCAGATCAACCGGCTTCTATCCGCGCTGCAGACTGCGCTGGAGATCAGAGACTTCAAGAACGGCGCTGATCTTTTGCACCAGCTCATCGCGCTGGACCCCAACCGCTGGGAGTTCTACCAGAACCTGGGGACCATCCAAGCCAACCAGATGCAATACCAGGACGCGGCGCAGACCTTCGGTACGGGCATTGAGATAGCGGAAAAAGTTTTGGCCAACGCTCCTGACGCCGCCAAGGCGCGCGCCGACATTGCCGGAATGCTGATCTACCAGGGCGATGCTTACAACCGTCTGGAGCGCGTAGACGAAGCAGTGGCGGCGTACAACAAAGCCGCGGCGATTTCGCCCGACCCGGCAACTCCTCTCTACCGCGCATGCAGCGCGCAAGCCAACCGCGGCAATCCCGAGGCGGCCATCGAGGCCTGCCAGAAGGCGATTGCCGCCGATCCCGCACAGTGGCAGCCGTACCAGACGCTGGCCGGCATCCAGAACACCGCGGGCAAGTCGCAAGATGCGCTGGAGACATTCGATAAAGGAGTGCAGGCGGCGCGAAAAGCCCTGGCAGCCAAGCCGGATTCTGCCCGGGAAAAGAACGGGATTGGCCAGATGCTCAACGGAGAAGGCAACATCTACTCCCAGTTGAAACAATATGACCGCGCGATTGCCGCCTTCAACGAGTCGGCGAGCATGTCCGCGTACGCTGCGCTGCCCTACTTCAACCTCTGCGCCACGTATTACAACATCAATCGCATGGAAGAGGCCGCCGCGGCCTGCGACAAGGCCACCGCATCCGACCCTTCCATGGCGGAAGCGTATTACCTCAAAGCGTCCGCCTTGTTCGGCAAAGGCGGCTTGGAAAAAGGCCGCTACTCGCCCCCGCCGGAAACTCGCGAGGCCCTGACCAAGTATCTGGCCATGTCTCCCAATGGCCTGCACTCGGCCACCGCCAGGGAGATGCTGGAGAAAATGGACTCGGAGATGGAAACCAGCACCACCAGCCGGCCGGCGAAGAAATAGTCGCTTGACTAAGGCGCGGGCGAAACCGCCACAGTTGTCAGAACAGAGCTGCAGAATCTAGACTTGGGGCGCGTTGCTGAGGGCCCGGAACTTATGTGCCTTCCAAGCATCTAACCCTTATGCCAAATTCTGAAACTGCAATCCTGGGTGGAGGCTGCTTCTGGTGTGTGGAAGCCGTCTATGACCGCCTTAAGGGAGTAAAGTCCGTGGAGTCCGGCTACATGGGCGGCCACGTGGACAAGCCCACGTATCGCCAGGTATGCGGCGGAGACACCGGCCACGTGGAAGTAGTCCGCGTGACTTTTGATCCTCAGGAAATCTCTTTCCCGGATGTGCTGGAAGTTTTTTTCGAAGTCCACGATCCCACCACGCTGAACCGCCAGGGCAACGACGTGGGCGCGCAATATCGCTCCGTGATTTTTTACACCTCTGACGAACAGAAGCGCCAAGCGGAGAAGGCCATTGCCGATCTGAACGCCGCGCACACATGGTCCAATCCAGTGGTCACGGCGGTCGAGCCGGCCAAAGAATTCTTTATGGCCGAGGACTATCACCAGGAATACTTCGCCAACAACGCTTACCAACCGTATTGCCAAATGGTCGTCTCGCCCAAGGTCAAGAAGTTTGAAAAGAAGTTTGCGGCGAAGATGAAAGCCTGAGTTCTTTCGCAAATCTTAACCCATAAAAACCACATCAGAATGGCTAAGCACGCGCAGCATGGTGGAGATGAGCTATGCTTCCACCATGCGGCCTATGCTTCCCCGCGGTGACCAGCAACTCGTACAAATCGTGGATGCCGCGCTAGCGGAAGCCGCGCGCAAGAGTGGGCCGTGGCTGGTTTGCCGCGCTGGGTGCACACAGTGCTGCGTGGGTCCGTTCCCTATCAGCCAGCTAGACGCTGCTCGGTTGCAGCGCGGACTGGCTGATCTCAAGAAAACTGATCCGCAGCGAGCTGGTGAAGTCCGCCGTCGCGCGCGGGAGTCGGTCGCGCGGCTGGCGAAAGATTTTCCCGGCGATCCCCGCACCGGCGTTCTGAGCGACGACGAAGACGCCGAGGCCCACTTTGCTGAGTTCGCCGACGACGAAGTTTGTCCTGCGCTCGATCGGACAACCGGCATGTGCGACCTGTACGCTGCCCGTCCGATGACCTGCCGGACGTTCGGGCCTCCGGTGCGCTCCGGCCCCGAAGGAGGGCTGGGGGTCTGCGAACTCTGCTATCACGGCGCCAGCGACGAGCAGATCGCCGCGTGTGAAATGGTCCCAGACCCGGAAGATCTGGAGTCGAAACTGCTGAAACAGTTTGAGAAGAAGACCGGCCGGCGCGGCGACACGATTGTGGCGTATTGTCTGGCCGAGTAAGCCCGCACGGCGATTCGGCACGTCCGGCGTGAGCATTTTCGCGGTGCATCAGAGCAACTCCGCTGCCGCCCTGGCCCATCCAATGCTCACGCAACTTTTTGTTGATTTTGAGGTTAATATTATTTGGGTACCACCCATCGAGGGAGAACCTTGAGCACACCGCAATTATTTTCACGTCACCGTCCACCGTTTCTGCTGAAGTCCGCGCTTGCGTCTTGCCTCTTGCTCTGCGCGATGGCTGTGCCCAGCGGCGCTCAAAGCGGCGGGAGCAGCGCCGGAGGCAATTGGAAGCAGTACGACTATGAGGACAAAATGACCGCGGCGCGCAAAGTGCGTTTTGAACTTTTTGCCGACGTGGCCGAACGCGACCGCCCTTTTCAGGCCCGGGTGGACCTGCTGTGCGAAAACGGCAAGCTGAAAGCCAGCACGTTTAGTCCCGGCGTCCGACTGGGACCGCCCGCCCATCCCGGCTTCTTTTGGCAGCCGAAGATGGAAGTGGTGGTCCGCGTGAACCAAAGCCACAGCAACCATGGCTGGAACTGGGCGCGCAACTACCTGGCGATGGACAAAGGCACCACGCGCGAACTGATCGGCGCGGAGATATTCAAGATCGAGTTTTATGGGCAAAATGGCCCGCGCATCGCCGAATTCTCGCCCGCCGGTCTCGACCTGGACCGGGTGAGGAAGGCCTGCGGCATCACGCCGAAGAAGCCGTGAACGGCCGCGCAGGTGTCGCCGCCTATGGGGCTCGCATCCTTTCTTCGCACGCTGATTCCCTGGCCGTAAAGGCCAGACCTTCCACCGGATAATTCCTCGGTCAAAGGCAAAAACCCTGCCGGCTAGGCAGGGTTTTTTGCATTCAGCAATCAACGGCAAAGAAGGAAGTGCAGAGCGATCCGGAGTTTTCCATCTTTATGCTGCTTGTTTGATTCTTCGTGCAATGGAGCTGGTGATTTCTTCCAGTTCCCGCAAAGTGCCTTCCGCCAAGTCGAGATGGGCGGCGCGGATGGCCGCGATGGGGTCGCGGGCAAAGAGTTGGGCGTTGCTTTCAGATCCAGCCAGCCAATCGGTCAACTGGCCTTCGCAACGTGAAAGTTCCTGCAAAAGGGTGTCTGGGCTTGCAAATGAGGAATTCAGGCTCATCTGTACTTCTCCGTCGGAATGCGCCCACCGTCGAAATGGGCTTTTGTGCTTAGATGCGCAATGCAAGGCAAACGGTGGGTAATCTCTCCGAAAAAATTAAGACAGATTTGTGCAGATTATTGCGCACAGACCTGGATGACCCGGCCAGGGGCCGGAAATGCCGTTGATTCAGGACATTAGCAAGGGACGCGCCTGCGATTCGCGCTTCAGGCGCCAGCGGAAACTTCCACGTCAGATATTGTGCCTTTGGGGACGTGATAGCGGTGGGTCCGAGGGAGCCTGCCCATGAGTCCCAAAACCAGGAATACTCCGGCGACGATCAGGAAGGTTGCCAGGCGCAAGACGCCCAGGTTGCTGGGGGAGAGATCAAGGAATCGTCCCAACCGCCACATGGCGAGTCCGGCAATCTGCGTGGGCACCACCACCCAGACGGCAACGTAAAACCAGCCCTTTTCTGCGCCTTCTCCGCGGGTGGAACGGCGGGCGCGCGGGGTGAAATCCAGCACAGTCGCGGCGACCACCGCGCCGGCCAGCAGGTAATACATCTTGGTGTACATCTGATTGATGTTCCACTTGCCGGTGAAGAAGTAAATGACCAGGCCGGCCAGATTGATGGTGAAAGGCACCAGCAGATCAATCCACGCCGTGGTGTAGCAGATCACGCGATACCAGAGGTTCGGCTTCTCCTCACCGTAGTGCGTAATGTAGGGCTGGGGCTCGGCGCCGGGCAAGCGTCCGGCGAACGCGCGCCACGCGCAGACAGCGGCAACAATCGCCAGCCAGATCCAGTGGCGACGGTCAGGGCCGTGCGCGTAAAAGTCGCCGGTCAGGTGGCCGGGGAGTATCCAAAACGCCCAAATCCAAATGGGCACATGCAGGACGCGGTAATAGTTCTTGTTGTGGGTGCGCTCGACGACCTTCTTCATGTCTGGGGATTTCTCCGCACAGCATTGTAAATGGTTGGCAGGGTACGGTCATGCCGACAAGGATGGCTTGCGGGCCTATCCGGCAAGAACCTTGGTTTTTGCCGCGTTCGCCAATTCTCGCACGGCCTCCGTGACCAGTTCAGGCTGGTCGAGATGGATCCAGTGGGCGCTCTTGTCGGCGATGATATGTTTGCCGCGCACAGAATGGCGGGCGATGGCCGCGTGCTCCTGCAGGCGCTCTTCCGGGTTATGCGCGCCGGAGAGCACGGTAACTGGCAGCTCCGCGGGGAAGGCGGTGGCGTCCAATTCCTTCGCGGCACGGGGCAGCGACTGGAGATAGCCGGCCAAGGTCCAGTAAAACTTTGGCGTGCTCCACAGCGCGCGGATGACCCGCGTGACGTCCGGCGGAAGCTTGGTGAGTTCGCGCACCAGTCCGGTAATCCTCTGCGTGGCCCTGGGGCCAAAGGCGCCGAGAAGTCCGCGGGGGACGTCGCGGTTGCCGCGCTGCAGCAACCAGAGAGGTCCGCGTATCAGCCCGATCGCAGCAAAGACGCCGCCAATCCTCGCAAACCATACGCCACGGTGCAGCATGGAGAGTTTCTCCCGGCTGGCTTGCACCCATTCTTCCGGCGTAAGCGGGTCCACCAGGACCAGTCCAGCGATTTCGCCGGAGAATTTCTGCGCGTAGGCACGGACAATGTATCCGCCAAAGGAGTGGGCCACCAGGATGTAAGGGCGCGGCACGTCCATCGCATCCAGCATGGCATGCAGGTTTTCCGTGATCTGGTGCAGGGTGCAGGCAGCAGCACGATCGCGGGTGGTGCTCCAGCCGAAGCCCGCGCGATCATAACTGCAGGTGGCGGAGAACTCCGCCAGCTGCGGCTGCAGCATGCACCAGTTGAGGGTTGACGCCGCAATGCCCGACTCGAACACTACGGCCGGACCATCGTCAGCTTGGCCCATGCGGCGCACGTGCATTTTTGCGCCGGGGATGGTTATCAGTTCTCCGGGTGCGGTGAATTTGCGGGCATCAATGCGGGCGCAGACAAACTGAGCCAGCGCCATCGCGGCCAGAACTCCAACAGGCAAGATCAGAAAAGTAGCAAGCACGGGATTCGCTCCAGTGCAGATTGTAACGAGCTACGGACCAATTGACGCCACGGCGGTACGCGGCATGGAACGAAAATGTGCGACAAAAGAAGACCGCGGCCTGCAAACATTCTGCAAAACCGGGCTCACTTGCCCGATGGCACCGGTGTCTGCGGCTGCGCGGAGCCGGCGGAAACGCTGTCAATCACTTTGAGCAATCGTTCGGGCGAGGACCACGAGCTGGCCCGCATCCATCCGTTGGTCTGGTTGCCGATGATCAGCGCCGACTGGTGTCTCTGCGGAATATCAACGTACAACCCCAACGACTTCAGCAGCGTGTCCACGTCAGATTTGTTGCCGCTGGCCAGGGTCCAGCCCTGGCCTACGTGAAATTTTTCGCCCCAGGCTTTCATGCGCGGCGCCGTGTCATGGGCGGCGTCAGTACTGAGCGAGACGAACACCACATCGCGGCCCATGCGGTCGCCCAGCAGCCGGGCCAGCCTGGCCATGTTTTCCTGCGTGATGGGGCACATGGAAGTGCAGGTGGTAAAAAATCCGGCAATCACCGCGACGCGGCCTTTGACCACGCCGGAATTGAACTTCACGCGCTCGCCGAACTGGTTGACGACTTCAACATCAGGAACGGTAAGCGACACCGGCTCAGGTGGCAGCGGCGCCGCTTGCTGGCCGGAAACAGTGAGTACAGATGTAAGGAATACAGAAAGGCAAAGGGCCGTGAACTTCATATCCGTCTAGTTAGTCCTGTCTGGGGGCTAGAAGGATGTTGCCATAGATTACGCGCCAAATGAAAGCAAAAAAGGCGCGCCCTTGCACGAACAAAGACGCGCCAGAAATTCTGAAGAGACAGCTAGGTTTGGCTTTACTAAACCAGCTCAAACTTCAGCTCGCCCAGCTTTTCCAGACTGCAGGCAATCTTGTCGCCGGGCTTGAGCCAGACTTGTTTGTCCTTGGGCTTGCCCTGGATCACGCCCTCAGGCGTGCCGGTAAAGATGATGTCCCCCGGCTTGAGCAGGATGTAACGCGAAATGTAGCTGATCATGTGCCGGCAGTTGGCGATCATGTCGCTGGTGTTCGACGACTGCCGCGTCTCGCCGTTGACGCGGCATTCCAGCTTGAGATTGTCAGGATCAATCAGGTCGGCGGTGACCATGTAGGGACCCAGCGGCGCGAACTGGTCCAGGGCTTTGCCGATCATCCACTGCTTGCCGTCGAGTTCGTATTGCAGGTCGCGTGCGGTGAAATCGTTGCCGGTGCAGTAACCGGCGGCGTAGGAGAGCGCGTCGGCTTCAGCGACGTTGCTGGCTTCTTTGCCGATCACGATCACCAGCTCGACCTCATAGTCGAACTTCTTGGCCAAGTTCACCGGCAACTTGACGGTGCCGTTGTGCCGGTTCAGCGACGTGGGAAACTTGTTGAACAGGACCGGCTCTTTGGGGACGGCAGCACCGGTTTCCTGCGCGTGCTTGCGATAGTTCAAGCCCACGCAGACGACCTTCTCTGGATGGGAAAGCAGCGGCCCGTACTCGATGCTGTCTTCCTTGACGAACGCGTTCTTGGCAGCCGGCGACTTGAGGGCGGCGTCCACCAGCGCGTTGAGGCTGGGGCCGTCTTCATTCTGCAGCAGCTCGTCCACGGTTTGCGGAGCATGCATCTTGAGCAGCTTTGCGGCCTCGGGAACGTCCAGGATGCCTTTGTCGGTCTTAACGCCGAGGCGATAGCCGCCGGACGCGCCGCGACGCATGCTCAACAGGGTGAGGCCGCGGGCCATGCCGCGGGCCGGCTTGGCTTCAGCCTTGGCTGCGGCGGGTATGGCCGGAAATGCGCCGGTTGCGGCCGCGGCAGCAAGTGCGGCCGTGCTCTTCAAAATATTACGGCGAGTAGTTTTCATCGCGAAACCCTCCTGTCTTTCAGGGGCTTAAGCCCGAATCGTCTTAAGGACGGCGGAATGCAAGCATAAATGCTTGCTCCACCCGCGCTGGCGAGCAGCATTATTCCTGGATTACTTGATCACCGCGGCGCCGGCGTTGGCGCATTGGCCATCCTGGTCGCTGTTGGCGCCGGAAACTCCAATGGCGCCGATAATCTTGCCGTCGGCGACGATGGGCACTCCACCTTCCACGGGAATCGCTGCGCGCAGGCTCATCACGCGCAAGCCTGCTCCGCCGGAAGCCAGCGCGTCCTGAAAAGCCTTGGTGGGGCGTTTATACAGCGCGGCGGAACGAGCTTTGTCAACGGCCACGTCAGCGCTGCCCAGTTGGGTGTTGTCCATTTTCTCGTAATACACCAGCGTGCCGTTGGGGTCCACCACGGCCACGGCCATGTTCCATTTGTTTTTCACCGCTTCAGCCAGCGCGGCAGCGGCAGCTTTCTTGGCGTTTTCATTGCTGATCGGCGGACCGTACGGATTGGGCATCATCTGCGCTACTCCTCCCAGGCAGAACATAGTCAAAAGCAAGGCGCTAAGTAGTTTGATTGAACGTGAGGACATCATTGGGTATTCCTCCCCGGATGGATTGTCTGCTGCGACGCAAAAAGACGTATGCGAATGAGGAGTCGGAGTCTAAGGCGGCGGGGCGCTGGTGTCAAGCGCTGGGCGTGCGCGATTCGCGCCGCGCGCCATCATACGAACATGTGCTCCACGATAGAATGATGGCAGCTATGGAACCGATCTCGCACTTCTTCTACTCTGACCGCTTGAAACTCCAGCTTTGGGACTACGGGCAGGATGGCAAACCTTCTCTGGTGCTGGTGCACGGCGGCCTGGACCACGCGCGCAACTGGGACTGGGTGGCGCGTTCGCTGCGCGAACACTACCACGTCTACGCGCTGGACCTGCGCGGACACGGCAACAGCGCATGGGCGCCGGGCGCGATGTACGGCGTGGCGGAGCACGTGCTGGACCTTTCCGCGCTGTTGGACATCATTGATGAATTCCCTATCCGCCTGGTGGGCCATTCGCTGGGCGGCATGATCGTGCTGCACTACGCGGGCATCTATCCGGAGCGAGTGTCGAAAGCCGTGTCGGTGGAAGGCGTGGGCTTCCCCGCCAGCCATCGCGTGCATGGTCCGGCCAGCCAACGCCTGCGGACGTGGATTGAAAACGTCCGCGACATGGAAAAACGCACGCAGCGCGCTTACCCCAACCTGGACGCCGCCATGGCGCGCATGAAAGAAGCCAACCCGCATCTCTCTGATGAAGTGGCCCAACACCTCACTCTGCACGGCACCAACTGGGATTCTGACGGCTCCATGGTGTGGAAGTTCGACAACTACGTGCGCGCCATCTCTCCCTACGGCCATCATCTGCAGGACGCGGTGGAACTCTTCGGACAGATCACCGCGCCTACGCTCATCTTTTGGGGGATGGAAAGCTTTGCGCCCGTGCCGGAGAACGACCCGCGGGTGAAGGCCATCCGCAACGGACGGCTGATCAAAGTCCCCAAAGCCGGACACTGGGTGCACCATGATCAACTGGAATTGTTTTTGAAAGAGACGACGGAGTTTTTGCGGGACTAAACGAACTGGATCCACCGGCAATTGCCAGGATCGCCGGAATTGCCGAAATTGAAGATCGTAAACGCGAGCGGGTAGTTTCCACCGCTCGTCGTCGTGGCCGGCGCGAGCGCGGCAAAGACATCACGCAAGCCAAGGCCAGCCAACTTTGCCACTCCGCTATAATTTCGGCTTCGCTCTTCATTCTTGTTCGCTGGGACCGCAATGAAAAATACTCTTGTCTTGACGTTGCTCGCGGCTGTGGCTACAACAGCCTTTGCGCAGCAGCCTTCGCTCACGCCTACGCAGCAACTGGCGCGCGGCATCTACAAAGAACTGATCGAAATCAACACCACGGACACGCCCATCGGCAACGTGACCACCGCTGCAGAAGCGATGGCAGCTCGTCTGCGCGCCGGCGGCTTCCCTAATGAAGACGTGCACGTGCTCGGCCCGGTCGCCAACAAGCACAACCTGGTCGCGCGGCTGCATGGACGCGGGGGCGGCAAGCCAATCCTGTTTCTGGCGCACCTGGACGTGGTGGAAGCATTGGCCAAAGACTGGTCGCCCAACCTGGACCCCTTCAAGTTCAATGAAGTGGACGGGTACTTCTACGGCCGCGGCACCTCGGACGTCAAGGAAGGCGCCGCGCTGCTGGTGACCACGTTCATCCGGCTCAAGCAGGAAGGTTATGTGCCGGCGCGCGACTTGGTGCTGGCGCTCACCGCCGACGAAGAAGGCGGCGACCACAACGGAGTGCAGTGGCTGCTCAAGGAACATCGCGACCTGATTGATGCCGAGTATTGCGTCAACACCGACGCCGGCGACTTCGAGTGGCAAAAAGGCAAACGGCTGCTTCTGGGCATGGAGACCAGCGAGAAGAATTACGTGGACTTTACGCTGGAAGTGAAGAGCAACGGCGGGCACAGTTCGCGTCCGGCGAAGGACAACGCGATCTACCATCTGGCGGCCGGGCTGGCGCGCATGGAGAAATTCGATTTTCCGGTCACGCTGAATGAAACCACGCGGACCTTTTTTGCGCGCACGGCCAAATTGCAGGATGCGGCCACCGCCGCCGACTTCCGCGCCCTGGTGAAAAAGCCCAGCGACCCGGCCGCTGTCGCGCGGCTTTCGCGCTCCACGTATTTCAACGCCCTGATGCGCACCACCTGCGTGGCCACGCGACTGGAAGGCGGCCATGCCAACAACGCCCTGCCGCAAACCGCCAAAGCCAACGTGAACTGCCGCATGCTGCCCGGCGATACCCTGCAGCATGTGCAGGCCACGCTGAAGCGCGTGCTGGCCGATGAGCGCATCAGCGTGACGGTGGTTGGCGACCCAGGCGCGGCGCCGGCTTCGCCCTTGCATCCGGTCATCATGCAAAAGCTGGAAGAGCTGAGCAAACGGCTCTATGGAGGCATCCCGGTGGTGCCGGTGATGGACACTGGCGCCAGCGACGGGAAGTACCTGCGCATCGGTGGCATTCCCACCTACGGCGTCCCCGGCGTGTTTATGGACGTGGATGACGAGCGTGCCCACGGCAAAGACGAGCGCCTGGGAGTGAAAGATTTCTACGACGGCGTGGAGTTCTACTACCTGTTTGTGAAGAGCCTGACGACGCAGTAACCGGGGTAGAGATCAGTAGAAGTCGCTGCAGCCCAAAAAGAACCCGCAGGTTTTGCAAACCAGTTTGCAGCGCGATTCCTTCATCTTTGATCCGCACGTGGGGCAATAGGCGCCGGCATCGGCGGGCGCGGTTTTCTGCGGATCGCGCAGGGGAACGATAGGATCAAATTGTTGTTTGATCATGGCTCACGACTCCCGGCTGGCGCGCAGGATGTCGCGAATCTCGCGGTTGATCCGGGCGCAATCGCGGCTGCCTTTGTCAATCAGCGCATTCCACTTGCGGGCGTTCTCGTCCAACTGCATCTGGCCGAGCAGATACGAGGCCTGCAAGATGGTTTCAATGGAATTGCTGAGGTCGTGTGCCAGGGCGCGCAACTTGGCGTTGATTTCGGCGGGAATTTTCGCCGTTGGGCCGGTATTTGGCTGGCCATCCATATAGGACTTCTCCCCGGTCGGCATTCAAACGGAACCAGCCAATCTTATGTCGCTGGGCGAACAGAAGCAACTCGGTTGGCGTCAGCCTTCCCAAACAAAGGCGTCAAAACGCCGCTTGGTGTCAAAACCCAGCTTGCGGTAGAGTTCCACGGCTTTGGCGTTGGCCTCAGTCACGGTGAGGCTCAAAGCGAAGAAGTTGCGGGCGCGGAGGTCCTGGGCGCAAAGGCCGATGAGCGACTCGCCGATCTTGCGTCCGCGATACTCCGGCAGCACGCAAACCTGGGTCACGTGGCCCACGTCGTCGCGCACACGGGAGCAGAGCAGTAGCCCGGCAATGGACCGCGTAGGCTTGTGGATGGCGACGAACGAGCCGCCGCCGTCAAACGTCCCGCAGCCGGGAAAACGCACAACGTTGTTGAGGAAGCGCAGCGACCCGTTCAGGCTGCGGTACTGGTCGTTGATCTCCGAGTCAATATGCCCGCGGTAGGACGTGGTGATGACCGCGGCCGAGGGTTGGAAGTCGGCTTCCGACCAGCGGCGGTATTCAATGTCCGGAACCGGCGTGACAGGCGGACGAAATCCGTTGTTCAGCAGCAGCATCATGAACAGCCGGGGATATTGCTGGAAGCCTTCCGCCAGAAACGGCGCGCTGATCACGCCGGATTCGTGGGGCAGAAGCTGGGCTTCAATGCGGCGCACGCCGGGCGAGCGCTGCAAGGTAGCGATCACGTGCTCGGCCAGGCGGCGCTCCACGGTGTCGCCTTCGATCTGGAGAGAGCCGTCAGCGTACAAATCGCCGATGACGCCCTTGCTGCCTTCATACACAAAAAAAGCGTAGCCGCCGATGTGGTCGTTCTCCACGGCCGCGTAGCCGGGCAGGATCTTTGAATCAATGTAGCGCAGGATCATCTCCGCCGACGGGCGGTAGTCCCAGGACATCATCTGCGCCCACAGCATGGTCTCATGCTCCAGGAGCGGACGCAGGTGGTGGGAGCTGAAGTGTCTTAAGTCCAGAATTTCCACGCCGAAAGAGTGATGAGTCCCGTGATTTTCAATTGGGGTATGAAGGCCCATGAGAAATTCCCTGCCGGGGCGCCGCCTGGAGGCAAAAACCGCAGCGAATGAAAAGTCTAGCCCGGTTCATACCCAATCCGCAATTACTGTATCTGCTTAGGAACCAAGGCAGTAGGAACCACCGGCATAACCTATTTATTTTGCGTTCGGGTTCTCACGGGGTTCATTTTGAAGTAGCGATCGCAAAGAACTCCAACTGCTGCGGAGCAAAGACGCCGAGCGAGGTCACCTGGCGGTCGCCAACCAGGGCGCGGACGGCGTCGCCGTTGCCTTGCTTGGTCACGACCACGTGAGGCTCCGCGGGTATGCCATCCTTGTCATAGTGCAGAGGGCGCTGGTTGCGATAAAAGTTCAGGCCGTATTCCACGTCGCGCTTGACTTCCAGGACCACCAGCGGCTCGCCGGCAACGCCCAACGATCGCAAGCGGGCGTCCACCGGACGCGCGGACAGCTTCTGGTCCAGCAGCGGCGAAACGGCAGGATGCAAGACGAAAGTCATCCCAAGGACCAGCGGCAAAAGAGTTGCGAAGTGCAGCACTTGGAGTCCCCGCCAGCGGACCAGCAGGAGCACGGTAACGGCGATCAGGCCGGCGGAGAACGCGACGATGTTCACCGTGGCCTGCGGAATATTTTGATTCAGCAGCCGCAGGGTGCACAGGAATCCACAATGAGCAGGCGGACGGACAATCAATATCCACGGAGCCAGCAACGCCGCGGCCATGACAGCGCCGCAGACCAGCGAATGCAGCATCTGCATGATCCGGGGAATCTTCTGCAGGCGATGCAGGTACACCGCCGCGAGCAACGCGGCCGGAGGGATGGACGGCAAGATGTAACCCGGCAGCTTGGAGCGTGAAATACTGAAAAAGACAATCGGGATGAGGACCCACAGAAGCAGGAAGGAAGCCATGCGGTCTTCTTCCGGCTGGGGACCAACGTCTTCGCCGGCGGCGCGAAGCTTCTTGATCCAATCACGCACTCCGCTGACCACAGCGGGCAGAGCAAACACCGTCCAGGGCATCACGGCTAGCACAAACACCGGGATGTAATACCAGAACGGCTGCGAGTGACGGTACAAGTCACTGCCAAAGCGTTCCAGATTATGCTCGATGAAGAAAACGTGGAAGAACTGCGGGACCTTATTCTGCACCGCTACATACCAGGGCAAGGCGATGGCAAGGAACAATGCAAAGCCCGGCCACCACAGGGTGCGAACGAAGATTTTTCCATCGCGGCGCAGCACGGCGTAGGCGCCGACGATCAGCACGGCAAACGCCGGCGCCACCGGTCCTTTGGCCAACGCGCCCAGCGCCAGCAGCGCATAGAACGCCGCCAGCCAGAGCTTTTTCTCGGTCTCATTCCAGGCCCACCAGGCCAGCATGGCCACGCAAAGCGGAGCTGAGATCGCCATGTCGGTGGACGCGCCGCGGGCAAAGGCCAGCACGCCCACCATGGAGGCGGCGATCAGTGCTGCGTCCAGTTCGGCGCCCGGGCGGAAACGGCGCATGAAGAAGAAGATCGCCAGCACCATCCCGGCGGCAAAAACCCCAGAAGGCAGTCGCGCCACCCAGTCCTGGACGCCATAAGTGCGGTAGGCGATCATCTCCATCCAGTAGAGCAGCACGGGCTTTTCCAGCCAGGGTGAGCCGTTCAGCGTGGGGACGATCCAGTCATGGCGGGCAAACATCTCGCGGCCAATCTGGGCGTAGCGCGGCTCGTCAGCGCCCAGCAGGCCGAACGCGCCCAGGTTGAAGAAGAACAGGAACGCGCAGATGCCGGCGACCACGATCAGCTGCAGCACCATCAGCTTGGCGCTGACGGGCAGAAGTCCGTCTTCTCTTATAGGCATGGCCCACCACAAAATAAGGTCAGATTTCTTGCCTTGAACGGCGATCAGCGAACAGTGATCAGCGCCCCGCGACGAACGATCAAAACGATCAGCTCGGCTTTGTATTGGTTGCGGGCATTCTACTCCGCAGCTCAGCCAGGACGCGAACCACGGCATCGGACAAGGGGCCTTCCGTGGAAAATCCGCTGGCGCATTCGTGACCGCCGCCGCCAAATTTTTCCGCCAGCTCAGCCACGTTGACCGCGCCTTTGCTGCGGATGCTGACGCGCACCCGGGTCTGCGCCACTTCGCGGAAGAACACCGCGACTTCAATTCCGGCGATACCCAGGGCGTAATTCACCAGGCCTTCTGTGTCTTCGTCGAGCGCGCCGCAGTCGAGCATGTCCTGGCGGGTCACGGACATCCAGGTCACCGCGCCTTCCTGATGCAGGCCCCGCAGGGCCGCGCCGAGCAAGCGAATCTTGGAAATGGGACTGGCGAAGTAAACGCTCTGTGCGATGTGCGAGGGATCAGCGCCATGTTCCACCAGGCAGCGCGCCAGCTCAAAAGTGTGCGCGTTGGTGGCCGAGTAACTGAACGCGCCAGTGTCCGTGAGCACCGCCGTGTACAGGCAGGTGGCGATCTCCGGAGTCACGCAGACGCGGGCGGCCAGGGCCAACCGGAACACCATTTCGGCGACGGCGCAGGCGCGCGGGTCAATCCAGTTGATGTCGGCGAAGGCCTTGGAACTGGTGTGGTGATCTATGTTGATCTGAAAATACTTCTCCAGGCCATGGAGACGCGTGCGCTGGACGCTGTCACATTCCAGGATGATGGCGGCGTCAAAGTTCCCGGTGACCTCCGGCGAATGCGTGATGGTTTGCGAAAAAGGCAAAGGCTGATAGATGACGGGAACGCTGTCGCGGAGCACCACCTCCGCGGTCTTTCCCATCTTGCGCAGGACCTGGCCCATCGCCAGCGCCGAGCCGACGGCGTCGCCGTCAGGCCGGGCGTGCGAAGTCACCAGAAAATGACTGCCTTGCTCTATCCTTTGTAAGACCTGTTCGAACTGGTCCATTGCTCCCTTGTGGTTCGCTCTAATGTTTTGCCTTCTTGATGTCGTGCTTTCTAATGTCTTGCGTTCTGAAGTCGTGCTTTGTGATGTGTGGTGCGCTCTGGCGCCGTGCTGTTTTGCGATCTGCTATTTCTTGCGCTTCTTGATTCTGCCCAGCAGTTCATCAATCCGGCCGCCGTAAACCTGCGAGCGGTCCAGCATGAAGACCAAATCCGGCACATGCCGCTTCCCCAGGCGTTCCATCAACTCGTGGCGGATATACCCCTTGGCCGCCGTGATGGCCTGGAGGGTCTCTTCGCTCTCCTGCTCGTCGCCTTCCACCTGGAGAAAAATACGCGCGCTTTTCCCGCCAGGCATCATAACCACTTCGCTCACGGTGCACAGGGCGATGCGCGGGTCGCCCAGGTCGCCTTCAATGATGACGCCAATCTCATCCTTGAGCGCCTCAACCATCCGCCCGCGATGATATTGTCTAGCCCTTTGCTCCGGCATTTTTTGGCCTGCGAAAAACCTATGAGGATAGCAGGAAACATGCACGGAAGGAATAGGGTGTTCTGAGATCGGGTGATCCGGCGATCGCGCGTGATCGGGTGATCTGAGAGCTGGCCTAGCCCACGGGTGGCCCTATGGAGAGACTCCTGTGTGTGTGTTTTGGAAACGCTGTTCCGCTTTTGCTGCTCCCACAACCAAATTCCGCGTGTCCCTTGATTCGAAGTTTATGGTGAGAACTCCTTGCCGCAGCATGGTCAGGGACAGATTCTCGGGGTCCTTCGACTGCGCGACGCCATGCAGCGTCGCTCCGCTCAGGATGACAAATCTTGGAGTGGGTCGTGTCCCCGTGCGCCGGGTTCTCGACGTTCTGATCACGCGATCACCCGATCACCAGATCACGTGCGATCACCCGATCTCCGTGCTCTCCCCGATTTCGACATAGTCCAGGAAAGAGTCCACCACCTCCGCACCATTGTTGTTGGCCAGGCGGACGGCCATTTGCTCCACGTTGCGCATGAGGCCTTCCAGGTAATCGCGCGATCCGGAGATGCTGACCACACCCAGAGTGGCGCGCTGCCACAGGTCGGTGACGTCTATCTCCGCGACCGAGACGTTGAACGCGTTGCGCAGACGGTCTTTCAAGCTGCGCACCACCTGGCGCTTGTCCTTGAGCGAGTGCGCGGCTTCAATGCGGATTTCCAGCGTGAGGTAGGCGATGGGCATGGAAAAGCAGCTAGCAAATAGCAATTAGCAACCAGCGAACAAAAATCTTACCGCGGATTCGCGCGGATGAACGCGGATTTCGAAGGCCAGCACTCAGCATTCAGCAGTCAGCATTCAGTCCGGGAACAACATAGCGTCACGGGCCAACGAATGACCGCCGAGGGACAACCTAGGCGATCTCCAGATATCTAGATCCGATCACCCGATCACGCGCGATCACCCGATCACCCGATCTGCAACGCTTCGCTCCCTTACTTCTTCTGACGTCAGTCCGTAGATCGGTGGGGTGGGAATGCCGAGCAGACCAAGATATGTGTAAATCTGCGCGCGATGATGCACCTCATGCTCCACCATAGCGCGCAACCACTTCCATACAGTGATGGCCGTTCCGCCGGGGGTAACGCATCTCTGGTTGAGGTCGTCTGCGGTGAGGCGGCTGAAGATTTCCACTGACTCGCCGTGCAGGCGGTCAAAATAAGCCAGCACGTTCTGGGGCCCGTCGGCCAGTTCCCTGCCGTGGCCGGGATAGCGGCTGGGCTTGAGCTGTACGTTCTCCGCGTACATGAAGCGTTCAATCGCAGCCAGGTGGCGGATGATGTCGGCAAAGCTGAACTTGCCCGGACGAGGCGTCCAGTTAAACTGGGCGTCGTCCAGTGGGATGCAGGCGATGACTCGGTTCGTGCGCTGGCGTACTTTCTGCCAGTAGTCGTTGTCCCATAACGCTTTGTTCAAAGAGCCGGGCGATTCGCGGGTGTTGATCTCCATAAGTGCTCTCGCGATATTGGATTCATCACAGATACTTCAGGCTCTTAAATTTCTCGTAACCGGCTTTGGTCAGCCGCGCCAGCTCACCGAACAACCGTTCGTCCACGGCGGTGAAGTTGAAGCAGGCTTTACCTTGCATGCGCTTCATGAGTTCAGGGGACACGCCGTTGAGCAGGTCGCGGCAGCCGTAAACCGGCATCAGGTGATAGCTCACATAGTTCTTGCCCGCACGCACGGCGGCAAAGAACATGGGACGGCCTTTATATCTGGGCTCGTGGGATTCAAGGCAATAGTACTTTGGGTTGGGAGTCTTTGCGGCCAACTTCCCTTCATAGGGCGTGAGCAGTTCGCGCAGAGCAGTGAAGACGGCGGCGTGGTCGGTGGATTTTGCGGGAGGTTTCTTCCCTGAGGGCTTCTTGGTGGCAGGCTTCGTCTTGGCGACCATGTGATAAGAGTAGGCCTACAGCAGTGACTGGCTCCCAAATCGTTCAAATCCCGCAGCCGCCAGTCGGCCCAGCTCGTCGAAACACTCCTGCTCCATGACGGTGAAGTTGAAGCAGGATTGTCCCTGTAGATGTTTTTTCAGCGTGGGCGAAACGCTCAGCGCCAAATCAGGAAACATGTACAGCGGCGTGAGATAAAAGCTGACGTAATTCTTTTTGGTTTTGGCGGCGGCAAACAGCAGGCGGCGGCCGTTCATGCTGGCTGAGCGCGTTTCCAAATAGCAGTTGCCCGGTTTGTCGGTCTTGATGGCCAACTTGCCTTCATAGGTCTTCAGGATGCTGCGCAGCGCGGCGAAGATCGGCCCATAGTTGCCGGCGCCGTTGGAGGACGCGGGCTTGTCGAGTTTATTGTCGGTTGCCACGCTGTTTTAAGTATAGTCCTTTTAACAGCACATTCCCGGGCAATCGTCTCGCTAAGGTTACCCACCCCTTCCGGGGTGGGCCAGGTTGTTACGCGCCTTGGGGCGCTTCGATCTCATTCATCTTCTCGAGCGTCGTTCGGCAGAGACATCATGTACTGGACAAGATCCGTCTTGTCCTGGCCGCTTAACCCCAAGTTGAAACAGCTGTCATAGTGGTTGACCACGTCCAGCAGCGTGGGAAAACGGCCGTCGTGGTAGAAGCCGCCTTGAGTGTGTGTCCACAGACCGTTGAGCGGCGTTGTGCGATAGCGCCGGTCAGGGGCGCGATTGGCCTGGAAGTCGTCGGTGCAGACTTCGGCAGGCGTGTGCATGTTCCATCCAGGCTCGGTCATGACGGGTTCCACGTGGCAGGTGCTGCACGTGGCCTTGCCGTCGAACAAAGCCTTGCCGCGCTGGGCCGCTGCTGCGTCAAAGCTGCCGCGCGGAGGCGCCGGCGCCGGAATCGCCAACTGGTAGAAGTGCAAGGCCGGCAGCTTGGCGGTGATCAGATCAGTCGAGTTGCGGACGTTGTCAAATCCCGCCCTGGCCGCCACCGGAAACTGCGTAGCGTCTTTGAGGCGAGGATCATAGAACGTGCCTTTGCCGTGCATCTCCAAGTTGGCAACGAACGCGTTCCAGTGCGTGACCGATCCCCATCCGGTCGAGGTATGCAGGTTGACGCCGGCCAGACCAAACGCCGGCGGGATGAGCACCGAGCCGCTCTTGCCGTCGGGACGGAAGGCTTTGCCGTCCAGTGCGAGCGCGGCATCGAAGCGTCCTGGCCCCCAACTGTTGAGAACTTTGCGGACAGTGTCCTGATCGGTGCCTAGCAGGTCAGCGAACGGCTGCACGCTGGGAGAAAGCGCGACGATGGCGCCAACGTTCAAGTCGCGGTTGGCCCAGCCGTCCAAACGGTGGCCGATCCCCGGCGCGAACGCGTTGTCCACGGTGGAATGGCACAGCGCGCACTGGATTCCAACCGATTTGAGCGAACCATCGGGATTGAAGAAGCCGGTCACGCCCAGCACGGCGTTAAGCTTGAGCAAAGCCAGAGTGGTGGCGGGATCATTCAGGTCCACTTTGCCGGCTTTGATCAGAGCGACCAGCGCCGGAGGAAGCGCGTCCTGGTCCACTTTGAGTCCCACGGCCAGCGCGGTTGCCGGAGAAACGCCGGGGCCCACGCCGCCAAATTTGGCGCCTTCAATGGCTTTGTGCAGGCCCAGCGCGCCGCCCCAGAAATCCTGGTCACCGAACGTGTCATAGCGAAACACCTGGCGGCCTTGTTCCAGCAGCCGGTGGCTGTTCTGGCTGACGGTGGCATCAAACGGAGCGGGAGAGGGTTTGGATTTTTGCTGCGCGTACAACGGGGCAGCTAAGAGAGCGCTGACAGCAAACGCAAGAAAGATTTTAAGTTTGATCACGGACTGCACCCCTTGAGTGAATTGGTAGTGTGGGGGACTCCGGAAAGCTCCCTTGCTACATGGAGTGTCGAGATCAAGTTTGGTTTCACCGGTCGCAGGCAAATATTTCGTAATACGATATATATGGGCCGGAAAGGTCCCGTCTTCGGCATTGATGCTTTCCTAGCTTCAGGAAACTCGTAAATGAGCGCTTCAACGAATGGCCCTTGTCCGGAACCTCAGGAAGACGCAGAACATGCCTGTCTTTAAAACAAAAAAGCGCTGAGACAAGCGTAACCAGGCTCCGATCGATTACGACGCTTGCCGTCTGGTTCGCAGCAATCTAGTCAATTCGCGCCTGGGGACGCATTCCAACCGCGCCAGCAAGGCTTCATCAATGCCGAGATTGGCTTCGCGCAGGGCGCTGGCCGGGTCGCTGACAAACCAGATCGCATTGACTCTGCAGCGGGTGACCCACTCGTGCACTGCGTACTCGTACTTGGCAAGGTCCTTGAGCACGGCATTCTCTCGCTTTGATCTTCGATCAGAGTTGTGGGGCATGGTCCCCCGCTCTTTCTTCCGTCTGTCAAAGATTAGGACACGCGCTCCGAGTCGCGCGGAACGAATTTTTGTGCCGCTGCACGCGACACCGCCAAAGAGTCTTGGACGCGCCGAGCCCCGCCCGCTACAGAAGCGCGCAAATCGCGGAGCGAAGCAACAGCCGCCAGCGGTTTGTTGCGAAGCGACCAGAAAAACAAAAAGGCCGCCCGGCAACGGGACGGCCTTTTCTTTCAAGGGAGAATAGTTCAGACGGATCTTCAAAAAACCATCAGAACTTTCTGGCAAAAATCTTATTGGCCCTTGAATGGCAGTGTCAAGGAATTTTTCGGGATTAAATGCCTTTGTTTTCAACATTTTATCTAATTCGTCAACAGGCTGCATCAAAGTGCCAAAAAATGTCATTTTGCGGTTACGCTAGCAGATATAGCAATTGTTTTCAGCGGCTTAGGGCTTACTTCAGATTCAGGCGGATGACCTCAACGTCTTCCGGACGGTCAAAAACCCTATCGGGAAAGAACTTCTTGGCCACGATGCGGACTCCGCCAAAAGCCAGCCCGAAAATCACTGACACCAACAGAATGAACCCGATCAACACGAAGATGCCGATGATGAGATTGCCGATGTTGTCGCGCGCATCGCGCTTGGTGGGTTGGTTCCAGGTTACGTCGGCGTCGTAGGCGACGCTCGCCATCAAGTCGCGCGCTTCGTTTTCGTCAACCCCGCCATTCACCGCGGCCAGCAGCGGACCTGAGCGCTTGAAGTAGAACGGTCCGCCGGGCAAGCCGGCCGTTTGCATGGCTTTCATGCGTTCGGCGGCAATCTGCGGCGTGGGATATTCAATCAGCGTGAAGTTGGCGACGCCGCCCAGGTGGTTCACATACTGCGCAAACTCCACCTCCGGGCCCATCTGGAAGTTCACCAGGCTCGCCGGCAGCGGAACGCCCAGGCGTTCCAGGGCGATGGGGCCGACAATGTAATGCTCAGAGTTGGCAATGCTGTTCTTGGGCAAATGCCCGGGCAGCGTGGGCAGCGCGGAAAGATTGCCGTGAGGCCGGGGCAGCGCGTCCGCCAGGGCCCGCAGGTCAGCGGCGGACATCGCCGACACGTGCTCCAGGCGAGCGTCCACCAGAATGTTGCCGCGGTAGAACAGTATGCGCGAGGTGTTGGAGCCCGCGCGGTCGCCAATGGTCTCCGGCAGCATCTGCGGCTGCAGGAAGTAAGTAAACGCGCCGTAAGCCCCGCTGGCGTCCGCGAAGCGTGCCGCTTTGATCTGCATGTTGCGGCCGTTGCGCGAGTACGTGGCCAGCGCATAGTCGGCAAATCCGTACTCTTTGAGCACGGCGTAGTCGGTGGGATCGGCGGCAGCAGGGTCCGAACCGGTCTTGAGCGTGGGTTTCTCCAGTTCCCAGCCATTGAACACCGGCGGCAACAGGCCCGCGCTCGCGCCGGATTTTGGGCTGGAGCTGGGCTTGGCGCTAGCGCTAGTTTCGGGGTTGGCCTTGGTTTTCGGACTGGTGCTGGACTTTGAGTTCGTGCTGGATTTTGGGTTAGCGCTGGAGTTTGGGTTGGCGCCGGACGTTGAACTGGCCCCGGACTTTGGGTTGGAGCTGGGTTGCGCAGCCTGGCCCTGGCCCGCGATGACGAACATCGCCGCCGAACCCGCCAGCAGCACCGTGATCAGACGCTTCATCATAGTTACAGGATAACTCTCAATATTAGACACCGGCGGGCGGTGTAAGGATTCCTGGCAGCCTGGATGCTTTTAGGACCTGTTTTCGCGACGATTAGCGACACAGAAGCCGGCAGAAATCGCTACACCAGCCGCCAGCGGAGAGGTTTCGGCCTTCCCGATCACCGCATCATCCGATTTTCCGGTCACCCGATTCTTCGCATCAGTGTCATCAGCGAATAAGCGTTATGCCGGTTACCCGATTTCGGCGATGGCGGCGATCACGCGCGATCCCGGCGATTCTTCCCCCCTGCCCCTCCCTCTCCATCCCAAGGTCTAAAGCACTTACACGACTCATCCCAAGCGATGCTCGTGTGGCACAGCCGCCCTCGGCTGTGCTTCTTCTCCGTGCCTCCGTGTCTCCGTGGTGAGATTTGCTTCCTCTGCGCTCATCGGCGGCAATCTGCGGCCGGCCTCTTCTCCGTGCCTCCGTGTCTCCGTGGTGAGCTCTTCCTCTTCGACCTGATCTTCCTCGTACTTTGAACTCGCCACCAGTCGCCCCCGCACCGTCCGCGCCCCTATCTCCGACTCGCTCGGCATCTCTTCCGTCAGATACTCATCGTCTTCCTCGCCAAACGTGGTGTTCTTCACGTTGCTGGCTGCAATCTGCAGCGAATACAGCAGCAACCCGGCTTTCTTCTCGCTGATCTCTTCGTCAATCAGCGCCCGCTGCACCAGCATCACTGCCATTTGTATGCTGTTCGCGTCCTCCAAAGCCGGCAACTCCAGCTTCCGCGCCCGCGCTTGCAGCATACGCTCGTGCGCGTAGCAGTAGTTGTGCCCCTTCACCCGCGGTGACCCGCACAACGTCCCGTCTTCCCGGATCTTCCCGCAGCGCGGCGCCTCGTCCGCCTTCCGCAGGTTCTGCTTCAGTTTTTCGTAGAGCTCGTGTTCCCTGGCTTCGGCGTCGCCCACCCGCTGGCACAGCTCCGGATTCTGTTCCATGAACCTGGAGCAGGCGCTGTACGCCTCTCCCAACTCGCGTACCAGCCGGGCCGCTTCATTCCGGGTTTTCTCTTTGGCTGCTTGTTGTTGCCGTTGATATTCCTTGTATTCCTCTTCCGTCAGCTTCTTTCCGTCTACCATCCAGTAAAAACTCACGTGTCACATTTCTCTTTCCCTCGCCCGGATAGATGAATTGTCATGCAGCGGCCAAACTTCGCCGCCGCCCGGGGTGCCTATTGAAGACTGCCGTATTGAAGACTGCCATCGAAGACTGTCATTCTTGACGACTGTCCCCTCCGGTTCCTGCGCCTGACCGGACGCGGGAATCCACCCCTGCTTCTGCTTGCTGTTTCTGGTTTGGTTTGCTTGGGTTGTGCCCTTTAGCGCAATTATTATAGCGAACATTAAGCGAATTGTCAAGCAAAATCGCACGTCAGGGCTTCGAAATTTCCCCGGCTGCTTCAATAATCCCTAAGTAGAGACGTAGCACTGCTACGTCTCCCACCCTCAGGCTAAGCGCCAATCCAAACTGCATCGTGGACCTCAGAATCTGACGTGTGGCACAGCCGCCCCCGGCTGTGCGGATCTTCACCAGACGGCGGCTGGTATCCTGAGACCACAGCAACATGGCCACCCTCTTTACACACGCGCTGGTGGGCGCGGCCCTGGGACAGGCCGCCAGCCCCGGCTTGCAGAAGCAACCCAGCTTCTGGGCTACTACCATCGTTTGCTCCATGCTGCCGGACGTGGACGTCATCGGCTTCTCTTTCGGCATCCATTACGGCGACCTCTGGGGCCACCGCGGCATGACCCACTCGCTGCTGTTCGCCGCGGTAGTGGGTGGATTGCTGGCCTGGGTCTTGGGGAAAACCGCGCGGGAGCGCTGGTGGCTGGCGGTCTTCCTGTTTCTGGTTACAGCTTCCCACGGCGCGCTGGACGCCATGACCAACGGAGGCCTGGGCATCGCTTTCTTCTCTCCGTTTGATACCACACGCTATTTCTTTCCCTGGCGTCCGATTGCCGTATCGCCGATTGGCGCCGACGCGTTCTTCTCCGTTCGCGGCCTCCACGTGCTCTGGACCGAGATCTGCTGGCTGTGGGGACCGACACTACTGATAGGCGTTGGGCTGAGAGGGTTCGGCAGATTGATGAATGCTGAGCCCGCTCAGGAAACGGAAATTTAAGAAAGTACCAGCTGCCGTTCCCCTCACGGACCGCCTGGCCGGCGGTCCGTAAGAGTGGTCTGTCAGTGCGTTAGCCCCGGCCCTGCGCGTCACACCATCAGAGATTCAATCTCTGGCGGGCGATGCCGGAGTCAGCGATGGCTCCGGCTGCACCGCTGGCTCTTCCCCCAGAATCTCCAGGACCGGCCCGTATTCCTTGACGCGGAGCTGGGCAAGGCGGGCGTGCGTCGTCTGCGTGTCAAACACCAGCTTGGACGCCGGCAAAGGCCCGGCGAGTCCCTTGGAGCGGGTCACCAGCGATGCCACCACCTGGCCATGCGAATCGCGCACTTTCAGCAAACCGGGGCGGGCGATGCTGAATTGGTAATGGCCGGCAGGGAAGCTCTGGTTGCCTGCCTCAAACTTGAACGGCACTTCGGCATCGAAAGTGTCTTGGGTTGCCGCGCGCGCCGCCGTCGCCAGCAAAACCGTCATGGCCGCGGCAAACAGGGTGTACAAGAAGAAGCGGCTCAGGGTTCCCCCTGTTCCGGTAGTCCATGTTTTCCAGGGTCGCCGCCGCAGAATGCGGTAAACAGCCGCCTGCACGGAGTAGTTAAGGTCTAGTTCCCGGTTCGGATATGAATTTGCCACTGCTGATTTCTCCTGATTTGATTTCTCTGCGGACGGCCGGGGATCGCGACTACTTACCTGACTAACAATGACGACTCCGGCCGCCACTGTTCCATTAGGCATCGTGGCCGCTTCGGGAGTCCTTTCACCGCGATGGGTTTTTTCTGACTTTTTTCTGAAGCGGTTGTGGCGGAGCTTGAACCTGAAAATCGGTTAAACTATTCATAATGGCTTTCATCCAACGCAGAAAAAGCATTGTTGCCACCATCGGCAACGTCCGCGTGGGCGGCGACGCCCCGGTGGTCGTCCAGTCCATGACCAACACGGACACCGCCGACGTCCCCGGCACCATCCAGCAGGTGGCGCAGTTGGCGCGCGCCGGATCTGAGCTGGTCCGCGTCACGGTGAACAATGACGCCGCGGCCAAGGCCCTGCCGGCCATTGTGGAAGGCCTCGCCAAACAAAATATCCACGTGCCCATCATCGGCGACTTCCATTACAACGGCCACCTGTTGCTGACCAAGTATCCTGACTGCGCGCAGGCGCTGGCCAAGTACCGCATCAATCCCGGCAACGTGAGCGTGGGCCGCAAAGACGACAACAATTTTCGCGCCATGGTGGAAGTGGCCATCAAGAACAAGAAGCCGGTGCGCATCGGCGTGAACTGGGGATCGCTGGACCAACAGCTGCTCACCCGCATGATGGACGAAAACTCGCGCCTGGCCGAGCCCAAAGACGCCCGCGAAGTCACCATGGAAGCCATGGTTGTCAGCGCGCTGCGCTCGGCGGAAATCGCCGAAGAGACCGGCCTGCCGCATGACCACATTTTGCTCAGCGCCAAAGTGAGCGGCGTGCAGGACCTGATTGACGTCTACCGCAACCTCGCCCGCCGTTGCGACTATCCTCTGCATCTTGGCCTCACCGAAGCCGGCATGGGCGCGCGCGGCATCGTCGGCAGCACCGCCGGACTGGCAGTGCTTCTTCAGGAAGGTATTGGCGACACCATCCGTGTTTCGCTCACCCCGGCGCCGGGCGGCAATCGCGCCGAAGAAGTCATGGTCGCGCAGCAGATTCTGCAATCGCTGGGCATGCGCAGCTTCACGCCGCAAGTCACCGCCTGTCCGGGCTGCGGACGCACCACCAGCACCTTCTTCCAGGAGATGGCCGAACAGATCCAGACTTACTTGCGCGACAACATGCCGCTGTGGAAAGAGAAATATCCCGGCGTGGAAGAGCTCAAGCTGGCGGTGATGGGTTGCGTGGTCAACGGGCCCGGTGAATCCAAACACGCCAACATCGGGATTTCCCTCCCCGGCACTTTTGAAGAACCCAAGGCACCGGTGTTTGTTGACGGAAGGCTGATGACCACGCTGAAGGGCGACCGGATTGTCGCCGAGTTTATTGAAATCCTGAACGAATACGTGGACGCGCGCTACGGTTCAGGAAAAGCGGTGGAAGGGGTTGCGGTCCGCGCTTGAAACTTCACACGCAAGAACGTCTGGCGGGAAGCTTCTCGTAACACCAGGTTAAACAAAAAAACCAAGCCAAGGCGGCGTCAAGCCAGCCTAAGCTGACAATAAGCCATAGCTCACGGCCAGCCACACACCGAAACCAACCACCAGCATTCCGATTCGTACTGCGATATGGTCAACAATCGAGTTCCACTTGGGGTCCATATTAGTTCTCCAGATGATTTGCCGTTCTGCTAACTTTGACGGCACTTTGCGCTTCTGGTTAACAATACGCACGAGAAATAATTTGGTTCCCTCATGCAACAACATTTATTAACTATTTATTAACAAAGATTCTGCTATCTTCCCGGCCTTAGCCTCGTCTTACTGTTAATTCATTCTTTTCTCTCTCACCCTGATGGGAGCGAAACGGAACCAGGTATTCGGAGAGTTGAACGAAGGGTCGGCTTGCAGTGGTCTTGACCTCACAGCCATTCAAGAAGTTCTTTGTGAGATTCACCGAAAGTTGATACGTTTCGCTCCCCCAGGGTGCGAATCTCACCCGCAAGTTCTTCACTGACATCATTTGCAATTTTCAAAAGCGGGGATTTTTACGGAAGGGCCAACAACACGCCGTCTCACACCGGCATCTTTTCCGTCGCGGGATTCAACGGCGGCTGTTGCGGCGCAGAAGATGGCGCAGGCAAGAGCGGCAGCTCGATGGTCACCAGGAGTCCGTCGGCCAAGTTCTCTGCCCGGACAGAGCCGCCGTGCAGCTTGACGGTGCGATCGGCAATCGACAACCCCAGTCCCACGCCGCCGCTGGAGCGCTCGCGCGCTTCGCTGACGCGGTAAAACGGCTCAAAGATGTGTTGCAATTCGGATTCAGGCACTCCCGGACCGTGGTCGCGCACCGTGAGCACAGCGGTCCCCATGCGGACGCGCAGCGTAACTTCCACCGCCGTGTTTTCCGCCGTGTACCGTACGGCGTTGCGCACCACGTTTTCCACGCCGCTGCGCAGCAGCTCCATGGACCCGCGCAGGCTGCAGGGTTGCAGTTGTGTGGCCGTCACCTGTTTGTGTTCGGCGGTGGCTTCAAAGTTGGCGTCGTCCACCACTTGTTCCACGATTTCATCCAGCGCCACCGTCTCCGGCGGGACGCGTTCCGCGCCGCTTTCCAGGCGAGTGATGGTCAGCAACTGTCCCACCAACTGGTTCACGCGTTCGGCTTCCTGCTCAATGCGGTCCAGCGCCGCGTCGCGTTTGCCGTTGGTGTTCTTGCGGGCCAGTTCCAGGGCCACGGTCAATCGCGCCAGCGGCGAACGCAGTTCATGCGAAATATCTGCCAGCAATCGCGTTTGCGACGAAATGAGCGCGGCGATGCGTTCGCCCATGTGGTCAAACTCGCGGCCCAGATCGGCCAACTCGTCCTGGCGATTGCCCAGCTCGGGCGAGACGCGCGCTTCCAGATCGCCTTCCGCAAAGGCCCGCACCGTGGTGCGCAGCTTCTTGATCGGCGAAGTCAGATACCAGGCCAGCAGGTATGAAATCCCGCCGGCAGCAGAAATGGCCAGTACGATGCCCAGCACCGGTATGCCTCGCGGCTGGTACGGCTGGCGCAGGCGCGTAACGAAGATATACGTCTTGCCGCTGGGCGCCACCACGCTGCGGCCCCAGGTGAGGCGGCCCAAATTCGTCATGTGGGAAACGTGCTCGTGCGTGGCGTGGATCTCCGCTGCCACGCTGCTGGATTCGTCTGAGTTCGGAGGTGTCAGAGCGCGGCCATCGGCGTCAAACAGATCAATCTCTGAACCAGCTTCCTTGCGTGAGCGGTCGGCATACTCGTCAAAGGCCTTGGGACCCTCGCTGTCATACACCTGCACAGCCGACTCAGCGTACAGATTCAGCGCTTCGCCAAACGCTCCGCGCCGGCGCTCTGGATTGGGATCGTTGGAAACGGTGAACCAGTAGATCACGTTCTGTGATCCGATCATGGCCGCTGCGGCCAGCCAGAAGTACAGAAAGATCTTCAGGAACAGGGTGCGGAACTTCACGCCGGTTGCTCTCCCGGCAGAAGATAAACATATCCGCTGCCCCGGATGGCTTTGATGCGCTCCTGCTCGCCGTCATACGGACCCAGCTTGCGCCGCAGGTTGCTTACATGGACGTCAATGCTGCGGTCCATGGGCGACATGGGACGTCCCAGCGCCGCCTGCGTGAGGTCCTCACGGCTGATGATTTTTCCCGGGCTGCGCAGGAAGGCCGATAGCAGATCGAACTCCGCGCCGGTCAGGCCCACCGGTTTGCCGTCACAGGTCACGCTGCGCGACTCGGGATGGAGCTCCACGTCTGCCAGATGCACGGGCTGCGCCGGTCCCGCGGAGGCCGCGCCTGATGTTCGCCGCAAAATAGCGCGCAGGCGGGCGACAAGTTCGCGCGGGTTGAACGGCTTGGCCAGATAGTCGTCGGCGCCCAGCTCCAGACCAAGAATGCGGTCCAGCTCGCTGCCGCGCGCCGTCAACATCAGAACCGGAACGGCGCTCTTCTGGCGAAGCTGCTTGAGCACATCCAGTCCGCTCATGCCGGGAAGCATCACGTCCAGCACCACCACGGCATATTGGTTGGAGAGCGCTTTTTGCAGCCCGCTGGGACCGTCATGCGCCGCGTCCAGGTGAAGCTGTTCGCTCTGTAAGTATTCTTCCAGCAGCTTACTCAGCTCGGTATCGTCGTCAATGAGCAGCACTGAAACCATGGCTATTACCATAAACCCGGCGCGTGCCTCCACCCGGTTAAGAAGTGTCAAGGCAGTTACCAGTGAATTAACAACTCATAACCTTCGTTGCAGGCCCCTGGGTTTACTACTTGATCTCAAGACATCTGCAATATGTGTCCGCTGGGATTGTAGAACAGAACTCTTCCAGCGAATCAGTCTTCTTTCTTCTCCTTGCCTCCAGAGGATTTCCCCGGACGGGGTGCAAACCGTCCAGGGGATTTTTGTCTTCATTCTTGTCGCTTCACGACAAAGTGCCAACGAGCTGCGTTCGTGGCTAGCTGCCTTTGCTAAGGCCTGCGCCTGGAACTCCGGCGCACCAGTGCGGCCCAAGCGAAGAACAGCACCGCCGCAGGAAGAGCTACCATCCATTGGCCGGAATGCATCAACAGGATGAGGGTTAGAGTGACGCCGATCAGAACCACAAAGCCGATCATCGCCACAAGGGGACGCATGGCGGGAATTATAGACCTTGTTTTCTGAGGGCGAGGTTGGCTTGCGTGACTCTTAACCGCTGTCATCCTGAGCGAGCCCAAACGACCGAAGGGAGTATGGGCGAGTCGAAGGACCCCGAAGGTCTGCCCTCCGCCATGCTGATACAGAGCGTTCTCACAATGCACGTCGCTGCAATTGCCCACGACCTTTTTGCGGCCTAGTTGCTACTTTGTGGTTCCCTTAGCTGCTCCATGTTCCTCAGTGCCCTCTGTGGTTGAGTTCAACATACCCACCAGACCAGCTTGCACGCTGCTTTGCGCGCTCACCCATTCGTCAATCTGCGTCATCAGCGTTGATCAGCGGTAGGGTTTTTCTCTTCCTCCGATGTCGGCGATGACGTGCGCTGTCGTGCGATCTCGGCGATCCCCCTCCCTCTGCGCCCTCTGTGGTTAAATAGTAGTAATGCCCACAGGCTCTGAAATTCGCGAGAAATTCCTTCGTTTCTTTGAAGGCAAAGGCCACAAGCGCGTCCACTCATCGTCGCTGGTGCCGGCCAACGATCCCACGTTGCTGTTCACCAACGCCGGCATGAACCAGTTTAAGGACGTCTTTCTCGGCGCGGAGAAACGCGACTACCTGCGCGCCACCACGTCACAGAAATGCGTGCGTGCCGGCGGCAAGCACAATGACCTGGAGAACGTCGGCTTCACCAAGCGCCATCACACGTTCTTCGAGATGCTGGGCAACTTCAGCTTTGGCGACTACTTCAAGCGTGACGCCATCGCCTACGCCTGGGAACTGGTGACGTCCAAGCAGTGGTTCGGCATTGATAAGGACAATCTCTACTGCACCTTCTTCGGCGGTGAGCAGGGCATCCCGCGTGACGACGAAGCCGAGAAACTCTGGCTGGAAACCGGAGTGCCCAAAGAGCGCGTCTTCCCCATGGGCATGAAGGACAACTTCTGGGCCATGGGTGACACCGGCCCCTGCGGCCCGTGCAGTGAGATCCACTACGACATGGGCCCTGAAGCTTCCGATCTGGGCCACAAGGACTGCAAGTTCCCCTGCGACTGCGGCCGCTACGTGGAAATCTGGAACCTGGTCTTCATGCAGTTTGATCGCGACTCGGCGGGCAAGTTCAACCCGCTGCCCAAGCCTTCGGTGGATACCGGCATGGGGCTGGAACGCGTGTCGGCCGTGCTGCAAAACAAAATTTCCAATTACGACACCGACCTTTTCCTGCCGCTGATTGCCGCCGCCGGCAAGCTGACGCAAGGCGGCAGCCCAGCCGGCGGGAATTCGCCCAGCGGACAGCCGCGCGACCGCGTTGCCGCATCGCTGCGCATCATCGCCGACCACGCTCGCGCCACCACCTTCCTCATCTCTGACGGCGTGCTGCCGGCCAACGAAGGCCGCGGCTACGTGCTGCGCAAGATCCTGCGCCGCGGCATCCGCCACGGCCGCCTGCTGGGCACCACCAAGCCGTTCATGTTTGAGATGGTGTTCGCTGTCCGCGACCTGATGAAAGACGCCTACCCCGAACTGGTGGAGACCGCCGACCGCGTGTCCAAGATCGTTCACGAAGAAGAGCGCCGCTTCGCCCACACGCTGGACGCCGGACTGGCCCGTCTGGAAGCTGATCTTCAAGCTGTCCGCAAGGGCATGGCGGATTCGCAGCGCATCGTTGGCCAAGGCGAGCAGGACCCCATGAGCGATTCCGGCGTGGGCCGCGCCAGCATCGCCCAAGCCAAGTACCATGCGGAAAAAGGCATGCGCTATCGCGGCGACCACGCCTTCAAACTCTATGACACCTTCGGCCTGCCGTTGGATTTCATCGTGGACACCTGCCGCGACGCGGGCATTGACTTCGACATGGAAGGCTTTGAGCGCGCCATGGAAGCCCAGCGCGACCGCGCCCGCGCGTCATGGAAAGGCGGCGCCAAGCAAAGCGCTGCGCCGGTCTATCGCGACCTGGGCAAGACGGTGTTTGACGGCTATCGCCAAACCGAATCCAAAAACTGTACCGTGCTGGCCATCGTCAAGAGCGCCGGAGATCAAGGCGCTGCCACGCAGGGCGTCCCCATGCTCAACCCCGGCGAAGAAGGCGAGATCGTGCTGGACCACACGCCATTCTATGCCGATTCCGGCGGCCAGGTGGGCGACATTGGCGTACTTTACAACACCGAGCGCAACGTGGTGCTGGCGGACGTGAACGGCTGCTACTCGCCGGTGCAAGGGGTGCGCGCGCATCGCGTCAAGGCCCGCGCGCAAATCCAAACCGGCATGAAAGTGGACGCCGTGGTCCACGCGGAGGTACGCGAATCCACCATGCGCAACCACACCGCCACGCATCTGCTGCACGCCGGGCTGCGGGAAATCCTGGGCAAGCACGTGAAGCAGGCCGGATCGCTGGTGGACCCCGGCCATCTGCGCTTTGATTTCTCGCACTTCACTGCCGTAGGCGACGAAGAGCTGCAGGACATTGAAGACCTGATCAACAAAGAGGTGTTGCGCAACACGAAGGTGCAGACCATTGAAGACGTGCCCATTGACGTGGCCATCCAGGAATACCACGCCATGGCGCTCTTCGGCGAGAAGTACGGAGAAAAAGTCCGGGTCATCAAGATTGGCGACTTCTCCACCGAACTATGCGGCGGCACCCACACCGCCGCCACCGGCGAAATCGGACTGATTAAAATTTTGAGTGAAGGCAGCGTGTCTTCCGGCGTGCGGCGCGTGGAAGCCGTGACCGGCGAAGGATCGCTGATGCACTTCCGCAAGGACCACGCACTGGAAAATATCGTCGCCGCCATGGTGCCGGGCGCGCAGAAAGCCGGGTCGCCCGCCGACGCGTTGCGCACCGAGCTCGACCGAAAAGAAACCGAGATCAAGAAGCTGCAGAAAGAGCTGGAGCAGATGCGGATGAAGTCGGCGTCCTCCGGCATCGCCTCCATTGAAGACAAGGTCCGCGACGTGAAGGGCGTGAAAGTCCTGGCCCACCGCGCTGACAACCTGGACCGCGGCCAGATGCGCACCCTGGTGGATAACCTCCGCAACAAGCTGGGATCAGGCGTAGTGGTCCTGGGCTCCGCCCAAGCTGAAGACGGCAAAGTTGCGCTGATCGTCGGCGTGACCGCAGATTTGACCGGCAAGATTCAGGCCGGCAAAGTCATCAAGCCAGTGGCGGAGAAAGTCGGCGGCTCCGGCGGCGGCCGTCCCGATATGGCCGAAGCCGGCGGCAAAGATCCCGCTCAGCTCGATGCCGCGCTCAACGAGGCTTATGCGGCGGTGGACGCGCTGCTGAAGTAATTGCGATTTGTGGAGCGCAGGCGCCCTCGCCTGCGTAGCAGAATCTCCAGGCAAAGTTAACCCGTGTGGCACAGGCACTCCTGCCTGTGCCCGCGTCAGGGCGGTCTAACTACCCGCCAATCCTGATTATCTGTGCTGGCTGGATTGACTCAATGGCCTCCAAACACTCAGCAGCGTGCGGGTCAACGTCAAAAAAGCGGTTCGACTTGGCGCGAATCACAATAATCGCGATTTTCTTACCGGCGAGATTCTGTTGGAACTCCAGGCCCCTGTCGAGCGTGACGAACAAATCAAAAATACCTTCGGCAAGATTGAGCAGTTCGCCGTTCCTCTTTCCCGCAAGCCCAGCCTCGGGGACGGTTTGGCACTCATGTCCCGGCCGTGCAAGACTGAATTTGAATCTTCTTGGAGCACATTCATCGATGAGGATCTTCATCGGATCTGCGAAAGAACCAGAGCCTTAGCTTCTTCCAGCGAAGCAATCGCAGCGTCACGGCTCACCGTGGGAAAATCGGAAAGAAATTCGTCCAGGGTCTGGCCGCCTTCAAGGTAGTCCATCAAGGCTTGAAAAGGGACTCGCGTGCTGCGGAACACCGGCGCGCCGCCCAGGATGTTTGGGTCTTTGACGATTACGCTTTGGGGGCCGGCCATAAGAACCTCCGTGCCCTTCAGTTTACCTCAGGACGCGAGCGGAGGCGGCACGTGTGGTCGTTACCTCTCGCCCTACCTTGCCGCCACCATTCCCCATCCGTAGTAAAGCGACGCCAGCACCAGGTCAGCCATGGCCAGCGCGTAGAAGACGAGTCTCAGTCTTTTCATCATAGGCATATGCGGCAGAACGCCAACCTCAACCAGCCTTGCGCAAAAACTTGCTCAAGTTTTGTAAATCCCGCATGGCCAAAACCGGTCACCGAATGCCAAATGCAGTTTTTTCAGCCCGATTCAGCGCTTTCCCGGCGCTCTTGGGTGTTTTGCAGTATTTCTCAGGTGTTCACCTGTTGGATTCACCCGGTTTTGCCGCATTGCCCTCGGCCTGGAACCGGCTTATAATCCGTACACTCTGGCCGTTCTCAACATCGGGATGGGTAAAAGGTGTGGGCCTTCAGAGAGCTAGCGGAAGGCCAGGAGAGCTGCTATTTTTTGCGTAACGCGATGAAGAAGCACCTGTTTACCATCCTGATATGCGCCACGGCGATGGTAGCGAGTCACCCAGCCAGCGCCCAAAGCATTGTGGCCAGCCACGATGCCTACGGCCATCCCGTCTGGACTGACGGCGGAGACACACGGTCTCAGCCAACGCCACAACCGCCTCAAGCCGCCTCTGCGTCCAAAGTGGAAGGTCCTTCTTCCCTTGCGGACGTCTCATCGCGTTACAGCGGGTTGGTCTATTGGAGTTCCAAGGAACACCGCTGGAAACCCGTGCCTACTAGTTCTTCACCCACCATGAAAGCGGCCAAGCAGGCCGCCCTGGAGGTCAATCATCTCGTGACGGCCGTGCCCAGCAACGGGACGAGCAAGCTCCGTGCAGGATCGCAGCCGGTGGTCCCCGGCCAGGCTGTGCCGGCGACGATGCCTCCGGAATCGGTGGACAAGGCCATTGAAGCGGCCGCCCAGCGTCATGGAGTTGACGCCAACCTGGTGCGCGCCGTGGTCAAAGTGGAATCAAACTTCAACCCGCATGCGGTTTCGCGCAAAGGGGCCATGGGCTTGATGCAGCTCATGCCTTATACCGCAAAGTCGCTCAACGTGGGCAACGCGTTTGATCCCAGCCAGAATGTGGACGCCGGAGTGCGCCACTTGAAGAACCTGCTGGAAAGCTACAACGGCAACGTGGAACTGTCGCTGGCGGCGTACAACGCCGGCAGCGGGGCCGTCAGCAGAAACAAAGGCATACCTCCTTACCGGGAGACGCGCGATTACGTAAGAAAAATCACGGACCTGTACAAGGGACCGGCTCTTCGCCCCAAGATACTGGAATCGCGTGACGCAAACGGGCACCGCATTTTCTCTAACAACGATTAAGCGGGTCCGGGGTTTAAACGATTTAAGGGTGCTTTGCAGCAGTCGCCAATGAAACTCGCTCTCCCTGCCCTGCGACGCATGGCCATCGCAGCGTCACTGGTGTGTCTGCTGCTCTCCTCGGCTGAGGCCCGCACCGTCAAGCAGAAGAAACAGGCCGCCGCCAAACAACTGGAAACCGCCGACCGCCTGCGCGACAGCCTGGACGGCACGCCGGAAGCCGACCGCGAACGCAGTGACTACCAGAAAGTTATCGAGGCCTACCGCAAGGTCTATTACACCGCGCCCAGTTACGCGAAAGCGGACGTGGCGGTGCTGGCCGTGGCCGAGCTCCTCGACGACCAGGGCCGCGTGCTCAACGATCCCAAGAGTTACCACGACGCCATCGGCCAGCTGGCTTTTCTGCGCCGCGAGTATCCCGGCAGCAAGCATCGCGTGGAAGCGCTGTTCACCATCGGCGAAATCTTTTTGGACGACCTGAACGATCGCGATCAGGCCAAAGCCACTTTTCAGGACTACCTGAAGCACTATCCCAACAGCACGCTGGCGCCCAAGGCCAGACAAGCGCTGGCGGAGATCGCCGACGCCGGCAGTAGCGGCAAGAACGGCAAGAAATCAGCGCGCGCAAAACACAATCAGCGCAAGGCCGGACCCAAAGCCGCGTGGGCCAACGCCCGCCCCAAACCCGAAGTAGCGAGCAAGCCTGAACGCGCGGCCAAGGCCGAAGCCAGGCTCGAGCCCAAATCGTCCAAGCGCGGCAATACCCGCACCCCTAACAACGACGCAGCCGCCGCAAAGGATGCTGCCGCCGCCGCCGCCGCCGCCGCTCCGCCGGCGCCCGCGCAGCAAGACGCGTCGCTCACCAAGCCGGCCCCTTTGCCGGGCGGCCGCATGCCGCGGCTCACCAGCATTCGCCACTGGTCCACGCCGGACTACGTTCGCGTGGCCATTGATCTGGAGCAGGAAGTTAAATACGACGTGGGCCGCGTTCCCAAACCGGACCGCATCTTCTTTGATCTTTACGGCCTCAAGCTCGCGCCCGACCTAGTGGGAAAATCGTTTGACGTGGAAGCCGGCTTCCTGCACCGCATTCGCGTGGCCCAATATAAAGTCAACATGGCCCGCGTGGTCCTGGACGTGGACGACGTGGCTGAATATTCCGCCTTTCTCCTGCCCAACCCCTACCGGCTGATCATTGATATTCACGGCAAAATTCCGGCATCGCAGGTGGCCGGCAAGCAGTCGCCCAAACCGCAGGACGCCAAGTCCCAAGATGTAAAGGGCAATGAAGCCAGAGGGAATGACGCTAAGGGAAATGACTCCAAAGCGGCTGACGCTCGATCCACCGACGGCAGAGGTACTGACAACACCAGAGAAGCTGACGCCAAGCCTGCGCCGCAGGACACCGAATCCGACGTAACCGTAACCAATCTCCGGAAGCCTGCTGCACCGGCAACACAACCATCGGACAACACAAAATCCGCCGCAGCCAAGACCCCGGCCAAATTTGCTCCACCCAGGACCACGGAAGTCGCCAAAGCCGAGCGGCCCAAGTTTGTTGACGACAACACCATGGAGTCGGCGGACTCGAGCAAGACCACCAGCAAACCCACAACGGCTCCCACGTATGAAGCCGTCGCTCCCAAGCAATCCAGCCGCAATCGCAAGAGCAAAGTCACGGGCAGTGACGCCAACGGCCCTGCGCCCAACACCCATGCCGCCGCACCCGCCGCGAACGGTGAACGTTCGCTGACTCGCGCGCTAGGCCTCAAGATCGGCAAGATTGTGGTGGACGCCGGCCACGGCGGGCATGACACGGGCACCATCGGCCCCAACGGCCTGCTGGAAAAAGACCTGGTGCTGGACGTCGCGCTCAAGCTGGGCAAACTGCTGGAAGACCGCCTGGGCGCGGAAGTGGTCTACACCCGCGACGACGACACCTTCATCCCCCTGGAGACGCGCACGGCCGTCGCCAACAAGGAGCAGGCGGACCTGTTCATCTCCATCCACGCCAACTCCAGCAGTGACCAGACGGCGCGCGGCGTGGAGACGTATTACCTGAACTTCACTTCGTCGCGCGACGCGCTGGAAGTTGCCGCCCGCGAAAACGCCGTGTCGGAAAAATCCATCCATGAGTTGCAGGACCTGGTGAAGAAGATCGCGCTCAAGGAAAAGATTGAAGAGTCGCGCGAGTTCGCGTCTGACGTGCAGAAGTCGCTATACACCGGGCTCAACGCCAAGAACCCGGGCATCCGCAATCGCGGCGTGAAAAAAGCGCCGTTCATCGTGCTGATCGGCGCCAACATGCCTTCCATCCTTGCGGAAATCTCCTTCGTCAGCAATCCCGGTGACGCCAAGAAACTCAAGACCGGCGACTACCGCCAGCGCATCGCCGATTCGCTCTACAAAGGCGTGGCCAAATACATCAGCGGCCTCAGCGGGGTGAAGGTGGCGTCACGGAACCGCGACGGCCTGCGGAGTTCCGCAGCCGTCGCCGCCAAGTAAAGCTTCTTCCCTTCTTTTCTTTCTTATAACGAATTCAGAATATTTTGCCAGGTACGCCCTTTTCTTCGTGGCGAAGTGTGCATTCCCCTCGCTTTGCGCGGCCGGCTTGTCCGCCCGACAAATCGCTGGCGTAGCCACTCACCAGTCCCCGCAGGGGACGGTTGGCAGTAGCTCCAATACGGTTCACTGAGAGGAAATCGGGCCTTCTCGATAGGCCGATGTTCAGCGCCGTAGGCGCAAAAGAGCCTAGCCCAGGGCGGAAGCCCTGGGAAAAATGTGAGAAAACGACGAGCCCCGGCAGGGCGACAGAGAGATGTTTGCCCCGCGCGATCCAGCCGTTTTCTTCGTGGACCGCGTTGGCAGTAGCCCGCCGTGGCGCGGGATCCCAAAGGCGCGCTGCGTTGCGCGTCTTGGGGTACAGAACGACGAAACCGAAATAGAGGACCCCAGGCCCCGCAGGGGACGGCTGAGACAACGCGGATTTCAACCCCGCGATTTCCTGCCCGATTTCGCGCCCTTGAGCCCGCTACAAACAACTAACGTCCCAGGGCTTTGCGGATGCGAGCCAGATGATGCCAGCTGTGGCGAAGCGCGTGGTCTTCAATCACAAACTGCGCGGTCATCGGCGCGCCAAAGCTCAGCGAGAATGGCTCAGCCCGGTCCAGGTCATCGTCGGTGAAGGCGCGTACCGCGTCGGCCGCTTCCCGGCTGTTGCGGCGCAGCAGTTCCAGCGCGGCGGCCTTGGTCGCTGCCGCGTGCTCCTGGGAGTGTTTTGCATTTATGCCGGCGATCACTTCCCACGTAACCTCCGTAATCGGCTTGCCGCTGGCGAGAGTTCGCGCCGCATCAATCTCGATCGGATACATGCTGGCAACGTGGTGCACGATCACGCCCACCGTGCGCCGGTCGCTCTCGGACACCGGTGCGAGCCACTCCGCTTCTGAGAGGCCTTCGGCAAACGCCGCCAGGCCGTCAGCGCCTTCTTCAATGCGAGCGGCCAATAATTCAGAGCGGCGACTCAAAGCCTTCTGTTTGATTTGATCAGAATCTGTCGTGTATATCGCTTTCGCTATCGCGTTCATTCCTGGCAATCTCCTTACATTTGCTTGTTGGTGCCATGCTGCTGGCAATCCACTTCTACTATGCCGCCGGCCGGGCCTTGAATACTTGATCGAGCGTCCCGTATTCTTGGCTCTAACGCTTATATTTCACTGAGGCTGTTCCGATGGATGTGCTTTCCGATGTGTTGCGGGTGGTCCGGCTGGATGGCGCGCTGTTCTTCCACGGAGAGTTCTCCGCGCCCTGGTGCTTCCGCTCCTCCGAATCGGCGGCCATCACGGCGTGCCTTTCGCCGCATGCGGGACATCTGATCATCTTCCACTTTCTTACCGAAGGTCGCGCCTATGCCAGACTGCCGGATGGACGGCGGGAAGAGCTGACGGCCGGCGACATCGTGGTCTTCCCCCACGGCAACGTCCATCTTCTGGGCAATGGCCCGCCCGTAAAACCGGTGGATTCTTTTAAGACGTTTGATAGAAACCTGACTCAGGGGGTCAAAGTCGCGCGTTTTGGCGGCGGCGGCGAGCTTACCAAATTCGTCTGCGGATACCTGGCCTGCGAGCCGCGCCTGAGCGAAGTCTTTCTCGCCGGCTTGCCGCCACTCCTGAAAGTGCACGTCGTCAACGAACCCTCAGGACAATGGCTGGAGAATTCCATTCGCTTCTCCGCTGGCGAAGGCAGCGGCTCAAATGCCGGTACCGGGGCGGTGCTCGCCAAGCTTGCCGAAGTTCTGTTCGTGGAGACGTTGCGGCGTTACATCAGCACCCTGCCGCCCGACCAGACCGGCTGGCTCGCCGGCGCGCGCGACCCGTTCATCGGCCAGGCGCTGGCTCTTCTGCACAAAACGCCCGCGCATCCATGGACCATCTCGGAACTAGCGAAGCGCGTCGGTCTTTCACGTACGCGCTTTGCTGAGCGGTTCCGCCATTTCCTGGGCGAACCTCCCATGGCTTATCTGGCGCGATGGCGTGTGAAACTGGGGGCGGAGATCCTGCAGTCAACCGAGGATAGCGTCGCCGAAGTCGCGGCCAGAGTGGACTACGGCTCAGAAGCTGCTTTCAATCGCGCGTTCAAGCGCGAGTTGGATTGCCCGCCGGCGCAATTCCGCCGCCTGCGTAACGCCCCGCCCGCCGAGCGTGCGCCAAAGACCCGCCGCCGCGCTTGATGACGCGTTACCCTTCCGGCTCAAACTTCTGGGTGTCAATCCAGCTCTTGACTTCGTCAGCCACAGAAAACGCCTGCGTCTTGTTGGCGGTATAGCGCTGGGTCAGCGTGTACGCATGCTTTTCCATGGGAATCTCCGCATAGCTGCCGCCGCTGAGAAAGCCGTTCACATAGCGCGACGCGAACTCTTTGGTCCCCATCGCCGCATACTGGGCCACGTGGACCAGCTCATGGAACAGCAGACTGTCCGTCAGGTCCTCATGCGACGCCACCACATCAACAAAGGTGACGGCCGCGGTATCGGAGAAGCTGGGCAGGTTCTTGATGCCCATCACCCGCGCCATGCTGTAGAACGGCGGGTCCAGGATGCGCTCGCCGTGCAGCACGATCACCCGCGTCTGCTCCAGGACCTCGCTGGGGAAGAAAGACTGCATGGCGGCTTTGTGTTCGTACGTGAGCGGCGTGGCGCGGAAGGAGTAGCGCTTCTGGTTTTTCAGAATGAAATCTTCAACCATGCCCGAAAGCTGGCCGATCATGCCGGGAGGAAGATTGGTCAAGTCCATGTCGTGATTGATGGATCAAATAAAGAATTGGTAATTGAGTAATTTGGTAATTGGGTAATTGAAAAACCGGGAAAAAGGTAAGCCGAAATTCCTCCCCTTCGGCGAGCTTTTAGGTGAGGTTTCCGTCTACTGCTCCCGCTTGGCTCACGTCAACGCTCGCGCACAATTACCCGATTACCAAATTACCCAATTACCAATCTGTTTACGCGACTCCCATTTCCGCCGCAATCTTTTCCGTCACAAACGCTTCAATCACATCGCCTTTCTTGATGTCATTAAAGTTCTGGATGTTGATGCCGCACTCCATGCCGTTGCGGACTTCGCTGGCGTCGTCCTTGAAGCGTTTGAGCGAGCCGATTTTGCCTTTGTACACCTGCACGCTGTCGCGCACCAGGCGGATTTCCGAATCGCGCTTGATGATGCCGTCCAGCACCTGGCATCCCGCCACCGTGCCCACCTTCGGCACGCGGAACGTCTCGCGCACTTCGGCGCGTCCCTGGTAGGTTTCCTTGATGATGGGCTCCAGCATGCCGGTCATGGCTTTTTTGATCTCGTCCTGGAGTTCGTAAATGATGGAGTGCAGGCGGATGTCCACCTTCTCCATTTCCGCCAGCTCCTGCGCCTTGCGTTCCGGACGCACGTTGAAGCCGATGACCACCGCGTTCGAAGCCGAAGCCAGCAGCACGTCGTTTTCCGTGATGGCGCCAACGCCGGAGCGCAGGATCTTGATCTTCACCTTGTCGTTGGAAAGCTTGGTCAAGGTGTCGGCCAGCACTTCCGCAGATCCCTGAACGTCCGTCTTCAGGATGAGCGCCAGCTCCTTCATGCCGGCGTTCTTGATCTGTTCAGCCAGGCCTTCCAGCGAAATCTTGGACGACTTGGCCAGCGTAGCTTCGCGCGCTTTCTGCTCGCGATACTCGGAGATCTGGCGGGCCTTCTCGCGGTCGGCGACGAGCAACTGGTCGCCCGCTTCCGGCAGGCCTTCCAGGCCCAGCACTTCCACCGGAGTGGAGGGCGGAGCTTCTTCCACCAGGTTGCCGCGATCGTCAAACATGGCGCGCACTTTGCCGAAGATGTTGCCCACGATAAAGTTGTCGCCCACGCGCAGCGTTCCGTTCTGCACCAGCACCGTGGCCACCGAGCCGCGGCCGCGGTCAATCTTGGCTTCCACCACGGTTCCCGTGGCCGGCCGCTCAGGATTGGCCTTGAGTTCCTGCAGGTCGGCAACCAGGCAGATCATCTCCATCAGCAGGTTCAGGTTGGTGCGCTTCTTGGCGGAGACGTCCACAAATACCGTGGTGCCGCCCCAGTCTTCCGGCATCAGGCCGCGATCGGCAAGCTGCTTCTTCACGCGATCAGGCAGGGCTTCCGGTTTGTCAATCTTGTTCACCGCCACAATGATCGGGACTTTGGCCGCTTTGGCGTGGTCCATGGCTTCCAGCGTCTGCGGCATCACGCCGTCATCGGCGGCCACGACCAGCACGACAATGTCGGTGACTTTGGCGCCGCGGGCGCGCATGCGGGTGAAGGCTTCGTGGCCCGGCGTGTCCAGGAACACGATCTGGCGTCCGAAAGCGGGCGAATCTTCCTTGGTGATGCGCACTTTGTACGCGCCAATGTGCTGCGTGATGCCGCCGGCTTCTCCGCCAGCCACGTCGGTTTCGCGAATCGCATCCAGCAGCGAAGTTTTGCCGTGGTCCACGTGGCCCATGATGGTGACCACCGGCGGGCGCGTGACCGCGGCCGCAGCGGATTCTTCCGGAGTCCCGGCCATCTGCACCATGTCCTGCGCAGCCTGCTCTTCAAAGGTCACGGACGTTGCTTCCGCGCCAAAGTGGCGCGCCAGGTCTTTGGCCAGTTCGAAATCCAGGCTCTGGTTCACCGTGGCCAGCACGCCGCGGCTCAGCAGGCGGGCAATCAGGTCTTTCGCGCGGAATCCCAGCTTCTCTGCCAGGTCTTTCACGCTCACGCCTTCGCTGATGGTGATGGTGCGGGTGATCGGCAGCGGCTCGTTCGACGGCACCAGACGCGGTGGCGGAACAAAGCCCTTCATCGTCCCTTCCCGTTCCTTCGGGATATACGGCGCCCCTGGACGGCGTGGCGGACTCGGCCTTCCGGCCGGCCTGCCGGGAACCGGTGGCGGGCCTCCCGGCCCAACTCCTCCCATGCCCGGGCGCGGCGGATAACCGCCGGTGCGCGCGGCGCTGGTGGGATGCGGACCGCGGCGTTGGTCACTGCCAGGGCGGTTGTATTGCGGGCGGGCGCCGGGCGCTCCTCCCGGACCACCTTGACTGCCTGGGCCGCTAGGCCCACCCGGACGCGGGCGCTGGAAAATTGGCTGTCCGCGGACCACGCCTTGCGGACGGCCGGCGGAACTCCCCTGCTGCCCGCCTCGGGACCCATGCATCGTTCCCTGCGTCGGCATGGGCGGACGCTGGGTCACCGGCGCTTGGTACACCGGACGCGGTCCCGTCTGCGGAGTAATCATGCGTCGCTGCGGGACCAGCGGCTGATGTGGAACCGGCTTGCCCGGTGGAACGGCTGCGGCTGGCGGCGCGGCAGCGGCCGGAGCGCCTGCCTTGCCGGTTGGCGCAGGCGCAGCGGCTGCGGCTGCTTGCGGCTGCACCGGAGGCGGCGTAACTACCACGGCCGGCGGCGCGCTTGCAATCTTTTCCGCTACGGGCGGAACTGGAGGCGGCGGAGGCGCAACTATCGGCGGCGCTTGCCGCGGTGCGGGAACTACCATGGGTCTTTCAACTTTCGCCGGGGCTGCCGGCTTGGCGGTGACTGCAGCCGGCGCTTCAACGGCGGCGGGCGGCGCAGCGGGCGGATGGGCAACCTGGGGCTTGGCGGCGGCGGGCGTCGCATGAGCGGCGGCAGCAGGCTTGGCCGTCGCTGCCAGCGGATGCTGCTTCTCAAGTTCCCGCTGCTTGATCAGACGCGCCACGTCCCCGGGCTTGGAGATCTTGGAGAGATCAATCTTGGGCTTGATCTCCGGCGGGGCAGACTTCTCTTTGGAGGCGGAACCGGACTTGGCGGAAAGGTGTTTTCTCACCTTTTCCGCTTCATCTTCCTCAATCGAGCTTGAATGGGTCTTCTTCTCCGTGACGCCCACTTCCTGCAGCACGTCGAGAATAGCTTTGGCTTTTACTTCAAGCTCTCTGGCCAGATCATTGATTCGAATTTTCATCCGTTCTGTGTTTCCTCCAGGTGCTGCCTTTTACGCGATCATAGCGACCTCACGACATTAGGCTTTTGGCGCATGCTGATGAAAGCCGCGCAAAAATCTTCCTGCTTGACTTACGACTCTTCCTCGCTGGTCTCTTCCCCGCCTGCGTTCTCCACGCCCGCGGTTTCATGCGCGGGCTATTCTTCGCCATGTACGTGCACTTCAGACACGTCCGCGTCGGGAGCGTTCTCCACCCCGGCGACTACTTCAGCTTCGTACGCCTGGCCGGTTTCCAGGGCCTCGGCGCTCTGGGACTTGGCCGGTTCTTCCGGCGCCAGTTCAGGATCGGTGTTGCCGCCTTCCGCGGCCTCCGCTCCCGTCGCAACCTCTGCCGCTGCCACTTCGCCCGCTGCCACTTCGCTCGGCGTTTCCGCCGCCGCAGCCTGGGGCTCTAGACTGGAGAAGTAATTATTGACCGCTACAAATATTTTTTCCACCGTCTTAGGGCCGATTCCGGGCAGCTCTTCCAGTTGTTCCGGAGTCATGTCCGCCAGCGCTTCCACCGTTGAGATACCCGCTTCGTTCAGCTTGGCGATCAAGGCTTCACCCAGGTCCACCACGCGGTCCAGCGGCGTGGCAGCTTCGCCGCCGCCCACCAGGGAAGTCATCTGCTGTTCCACTTCCTGGCGTTTTTCTTCTTCGCTCTTGATGTCAATCTTCCAGCCCAGCAGCTTGGCCGCCAGCCTCACGTTCTGGCCTTTCTTGCCGATGGCCAAAGAGAGCTGGCTGTCATCCACCACCACTTCCAGGTGCTTGTCGCCGGTATCCAGCACCGTCACTCGGCTCACTTTGGCCGGCTGCAGCGCTTTTTCCGCGAAGGTCGCCGGGTCCTCGTGATACTCGATGATGTCAATCTTCTCGCCCCGCAGTTCGCGAATAATGGATTGCACCCGCATGCCCTTCATGCCCACGCACGCGCCCACCGCGTCCACGTCTTTGTCTTTTGACACCACCGCAATCTTAGTGCGCTCGCCGGCTTCGCGCGCAATGGCCCGGATCTGCACCGTGCCGTCGTAAATCTCCGGCACTTCCGTCTGAAACAGGTTCTGCACCAGCTCCGGCGCCGCGCGCGATACCACCACTGCGGGGCCCTTGGAATTTTTGTCCACGCGGGTCAGCACCACCCGCACCCGTTCGCCCACGGCAAACGATTCCAGCCGCGACTGTTCCTTCTTGGACATGCGCGCTTCCGCTTTGCCAATGTCCAGGATCACGTCCGGACCTTCAATGCGCTTTACCGTGGCATTGATCACTTCACCCACGCGTCCGATGTACTCGTTGTACACCGTGTCGCGCTCGGCTTCGCGCACCTTCTGGAAAATGATCTGCTTGGCGATCTGCGCGGAGATGCGTCCCAGTCCTTCCGTGGACTTGAGGAAGCGCACTTCCCCGCCGACTTCCGCGTTGGGATCAATGGCCTTGGCCTCTTCCAGTGAGATTTCCAGTTGCGGGTCGCCAATATCGTCTTCTGACGGCAGAATGGACTTCACCGCATACACGCGTATGCTGCCGGTTTCCTTGTCCAGCTCGCCGCGCAGGTTTTCCTGGCTTTTGTCCTTTTTGCGAGTGGCCGCAACTATGGCGTCTTCCACCGCACTCACTACAATTTGCGGATCAATGCCCTTTTCCCGGCTCAGCGCATCAATGACGTTGTAAATCTCACTTGCCATAAGTTCTTTTCCTATAAGTGCTTGTTACCCGATTACCCACCAACTGCCGCGGACTCTGTGTTTTCTTATGCCGGACTTACTTGCCGCCGATTCACGATTCTCGTGTGGCACCGTCGGCTGTGCGCCCTTGCCTCTATTCCTGATCCGCGTTCATCCGCGCTAATCCGCGGTAAGTTTCTTGCCTTTCCGATCACGCGGGATGTCGGCGATCACGGCGATTCCGGCGATCTTTCTAAATATCCGGCACCAAATTGGCCTGTTCCACGTTGGCCAGGTCAATTTCCACTTTCTGTCCCGGCGGTGCGTGTCCCGGCTTGGGCTTTTTCTTGCCTGCCGTCATCTCCAAAGTCAGGCGGCCTTCGCTAAAACTCTCCAGCTTGCCGTTAAAGTACCGGTTGCCGTTGACCGGCTCATGTGTCATCACTTTCACCCGGCTTCCGATATAGCGCGCGTAATCCTCAGCCTTGAGCAGCTTGCGGTCCAGCCCCGGCGAACTCACCTCCAGCGTGTACGATCCGCCCGGCACCGCGTCTTCCACGTCCAAAACCGCGGAAACGCCCCGGCTGACGTTGGCGCAATCCTCATGCGTCACGCCGTCCGGCTTGTCTATGGTGATTCGCAGCGTCCGCGCCTTGCCGCCGCCCTTCAGCTCCACTTCCACTAATTCGACGCCATGCGTCTCGGCAACGCGCTCCGCCACGGCCCGAATTTTGCCGTCATTCAAACTTCTCGCTCCGATTGAGCGGCCCTGTCTCAGCCGCCTGTTGCCGATCACGCGCGATTACGGCGATCACGTGCGATTCCGGCGATTTTCTTCACCCCAAAAAGAAAGTGGGCCTTTCGCCCACTGGTACGTTCGCCATCGAATTGGGGACTGACCAACCCACCTGCGGCACACCACAAGCCACAGGGCCGAAACCAGCTACAACAGATGTAATGATACGCTGCTTTTGGACAAAAGACAACCGGGCGACCCACCGCTAAACCGCATGTTCTCAGCTGCTTGGCTGACAACTTTAGATTTTCACCTTAGTTCAACCGGCGCGTGGTCAAAACCGTGCCGTTTCTAAGACCACCTTCACGGCAAGCGCAGACCGTTGCGGGGTGGAGCAGGCCCTTTAGCCTGCGGTCAGGCTGACATAAATTGCACGGCTTCAGCCCCTGAGGTTTTCTGAAGTCTTTGCGGTAACTCTGAAACTGGTCTAGTCCTTAGTACCCAGCAGTCCCACGCGTTCCGCGCCCGCTACATGGGCCATGTCCACCACTTGCGCCACGTACTCAAAGTCAATTTCCGGATCGCCTTTGACGAACGCAACTTTCTCTCTGCGCGACTTATAGATGTTGCGCAGCCTCTGCTCCAGCGAGTCCCAGGCCACCGGATCTTGGTTGACCTTGAGCGTGGGTTGCCTGTCTTCGCCCACGTCATGCAGTTGGACCACGATCGGCGTGTCCGGCTTCGTCTCCGGTTGGCTGGGGCTGGGTTGCGGGATGTCGGCTTTCTCTCCGTACTGGTGCACCGGCAGCACCACCATAAAGATGATGATCAGCACCAGCAGAACATCAATCAGCGGCGTTACGTTCATCTCTGCGGCAGGGCGCGCGCCCCCATTCATTGACATGGACATGGGTGTTCTCCTTGCATTCAACAAAGAAGGGCCTGCGTCAGCGTGACCTCTTTGAGTTTTTTGCGCACGCTGGAAGATTGGACACTTGCCGGGTGTGAGATGTTCCAGAGGAAAGCATTCAGCAGTCAGCACTCAGCACTCAGCACTCAGCTGTTTTCGTGGTCCGTTTGGAGCGTAGCTTTCTCTGAAATCCCGAAGCGTAGCGAGGGATCTCTATGACAGAATTGTTTTTTGCCAGTTGCCAGTTGCCAGTTGCTAGCTGCTTTTGCTGACTGCTGACTGCTGATTGCTAATTGCTAATTGCTATTTCCTTTCCTGTATCATTGCTCCGATCAACGCATACGGAGGCACCCATGTTCAAAGGCTTCAAAGAATTCATCATGCGGGGCAACGTGATTGACCTGGCCGTCGCCGTGGTAGTGGGCGCGGCGTTTGGCACGGTGATCACGTCGTTCGTCAGTAACGTCATCAACAAGCTGATCGCGGCCGTGGTGTCCAGGCCGGATTTTTCCGCCTTCAAGCTGCACCTGGGCGGGACCGACGTCACCTACGGCGTATTCCTCAATGATTTGGTCGGCTTCCTGCTGGTGGCGTGCGCCGTGTACTTCTTTATGGTGGCGCCCATGAACGCCTGGAAGGCCCGCGCGGCCCGCGCTGTCGTTCCGGCTGATCCAACCCACAAGAAGTGTTCGGAATGCCTGAGTGAAATTCCGGTCGCCGCCAAACGCTGCGCATTCTGCACCTCCGTGCTGACGGCGAGCTGAGATTCGCGGACCGGCCTTGTCTGTCGCAAAAAACGCCTGCGCAAAAAAAACGCCGGCCGCGAAGCGTGCCCGGGTGTCAGGTTCCCACGGCATAAGCCTTCGCGGCCAGCGTCAGACGGATTGTTTACCGCGATGTAATCTTCTTGATCACCGGTCCAGGTGGAAGTTCACGATGATCGTGGTTTCCACTTCCAGCGGTTCTCCGCTGAGCATGTACGGCTTGTAACGCCACTGTTTCACCGCGTCAATCGCCGCGGGGACCAGCAGCGGGTGGCCGCTGATCAGCTTCAGGTTTTCAATGTTCCCTTCTCTGGAAATAATGGCTGCCAGGGTCACGGTGCCTTGAATGCGCGCCCGCAACGCGACGCCGGGATACACCGGCTCTACCCGCTGAACGAGCAAGCCGGTGGAAATTCCCGTGGAAACTCTCAGCCGCTTGGGGACCGCCACCACCGGCGCCGTGCTCTTGTTTGCGACGGTCAGCAATGATCCCAGCACTCCGTTCGATTGTCCGCCGGGGACGCCGCCTTCCACGCCTCCAATCACGCCGCCGGTCTGCACCGGCGCTTCTTCTTCCTTGATCATCTTTACGCTCTGGGGAATCCTGCTGGGGGTGAGCAACTGTCCGTTCACGACCTCCGTCACCACTCGCGCCACTTTCGTGGCCGGCGGTGGTGGAGGTGGCGGCGGAGGCGGTGGCGGCGGAGCCACCAGGAAATTAGCCAGTTGGGCCGCCGGCAGCACGTCAATCACCATGAAGGGCACAAGCACCGCAATCGCCAGAACGATGGTCTGAATCAGGAACGTGGTCCCTGTGCTCCAGCGACGGCGTTTCGCATCGGCGCCGCTCAGTTCCACAAAACTCTGCGAAAACAACGGCCGCTGCGGCACAGCAGCCGGGACTACGGCGAGACCGGCTGTTCTTCCCACTTCTTGAAGAGGCGCCTTTGACTTGGCTGCCTCATCTTTTTCGATCACCACCAACGGACTGCTCATGGTTTCCTCACAAACCGGCTGTCGAACGTGAGACCCGCGCCGCGAATGCCAGCCACTTGTGTCTCCGCTCCGGCCAACCTTAACTTGTGATTTTCGTCCGCCCTGGCCGGGCAGGCAGTGACGGGGGTCACACAAGCCGCGCCGCATTCCCTAGTGCCTCCGGACCCGCATGAACAGCGGTCGCGGACGATGCATCGCGGAGCCGGCCCGGCGGCCCTTCCGCAAGCGGCCAGGAATCTGGCGGGTGTTACGTCATCAGACAGGGTTCGTTGCAAATCATCCAGCGCTTGCGGTAAAACTTCCCCATCATGACCGGCGCCTATGCTTTCTGGTGCGACTACTCCAGCACCGGCAATCTTCAATCCCGTTTGAACGAAATCGGCGGTTGGGAGTGGCACATGGGCGACTCCTACTGGTACGGCGACTACCTGGCTTGCCGGCCTTTCCCCGGAGTGCGCATCCGCATTTGCGATTTTCCCGGCCGCAAAGACGACGCCTACGTCTACGAATCCGACGTCAGGCGTGATCGCGAGTGCACCACTCCCATGGAAGTAATTGATGCGGCCTACCGCAAGGTGCTAGCGCAGGTCCCCGCGCATGACGAGCATGAAATTGATTGGTTCGACTGAGGGCAACACCGGTTCGCGCGCAAAGTCCCGGCATCGCCGCCGATCTTGCTCTTCTTCTTCCGCGTCCTCCACGCCCTCTGCGGAGAAGTATGGTAAAGTTCCTGCCATGCGTGCATGTTTTCTAGCTGTTTGCCTGACTTTCGCGCTGCTGGCATCTTTTTCCGTACAAACCGTGGCCGGCCAAACCGCATCGCCGACTCCGGCAGCCTCGCCGAGCCCATCGCCGTCTCCTTCACCATCACCCACACCGGCGGGCGGACAAACTAACGGGCAAACTCCCCAGCAGTTTGTCGCAAAGGTAGTCGGCAAAACCAAGGACGGCGAACCAATCTACTCGGCTGGCCCAGGCATCAAACCTCCAACAATTACTTCTCAGCCGGAGCCGGACTACTCCCGGCAAGCGGCCAAGAAGAACATTCGAGGAGTTGTCGGAATTGAAGGCTACGTCGGAAAAGATGGCAAGTATCATGACGCCAAGATTGTGCGCGCACTCGACCCGATTGTTGATCCAGTGGCTCTCGCCGGCGTCTCTCATTGGAGGTTCAAGCCGGCTACCAAGGACGGCGAACCGGTCAATTGCCAGGTCTACATCGAAATGCGCATCAATCTGGGGAGTCAATAAGGAATCGGGGTACCCATGAAACGTCCCACACTTTCATTCTTTGCCGGTTGTGTATTGGTTTTCTCGCTATGCGCGCTTGCAGCAGCGCAACCGGCTTCCCGCAGCGTCGCGCCTTCCTCGGGCAAGGCATTGTGCTCCGCCCTGACGCCCGCTGACTTCACCAAGGCCGGCGTTCCGGTGTCCGCCCTGGACCAGGCCAACCTCGACGGCAACGACGGCGCGTACTGCGTTTACCAGAGCAAAGCCGGCAAGGTGGAGTTTGACATCTTTTTTCTCGCCGGCAATACACCGAAAGAGGTGAGCGCCACGGAGCAGACCGTCCTGGGCGAAGGCGGCGGCAAGTTCACGCCCGTCCAGCTCGCGGGCGCCGACTCCGCCCAGATCAGCCTGTCGCTGGCCGACCAGCCCGCCTCCGCCTGCATCGTCGTCCGGCGCGGCAAAGCGGTTTTTGACATCGTGATTCCCCGCGGCGCTCAGGCGCGTCAGCAACTCCTCGACCTGGCCCAAATCGTGCTCAGCCGGCTTAAGCAGTAGAAGGGCGACGCCCCGGGCCTGCTGGCGCAGAGCCTGCCCTGAGCAAGCTGAGCGAAGCGGAGCGCTGGCTTGGCTAATTGCCAATTGCTAGTTGCTAGTTGCTGGCTGCTGACTTCGCATCAAAACGAAATCCCACCTTGCAGCGAAGCTAAAAAACTAACTTCTCCGCAAGAGTGGGACGCCCGCAATTTTCGTGCGGGATAAAAGACGGTGCGCGCCGGGCGAGACGGCCTGGTTTGACTCATCGGCGCCGGCGCTGGTCCCGTTTCTAGTCGTTATCGGGATGCGTGTGACGCCAGGTCCAATACTTGAGTTGGTCCGTTTTACGCCGCACGGCGAACTCAACATGTTTTCTGTGATTCTCCGCTTCCCAGCGAGTGTAAGCGCGGGATTCACGTTCATTCCACTCATGGTAATCACGGTGCTTGCGATCATAGTACCGGTGCACTTTGTGGTCTTTGTCATCATTGTCGCGGCGGCCTTCCTGGGCGGAAGCCGCAAAAGCCACTGGGCCGGCCATGGCCGCAATCAAAATCAACGAACTTAGATATTTTTGTACTCGCATGTTTGTCTTTTGTCCTTTTTGATCACGGACTCGCGCTCCGCGCCCCAAAGAGCTTTGATCAGGCTTTCCGTTAACGGAGCGGTTCGTGCTCATCCCTAACCTTATAGGGAGAGCGCAGGCCGAGTCTGAGCAGAATAGACCACTTTGCGGCGATTGCAAGACCGGTCCTTTCCCTTGCGACCTCTGCGTCCCTGGCGCTGGATCTGGCATTTTCAGATCACCCGATCACCCGATGACCCGATTCTTAGTCGCCCTGCGCAAAAACCAAAGGCGCTAGGGATAGGCCATCCAGGCGCTATGTGCGGGAAAGGTAAGGACGCCCGTCCACCATGGTATAACTCGGGAGCGTATGAACCTCATTATCATTGTGCTCGCTGAACTGTGGCGCCCGGTCTTTGCGCTGCTGACCGGCCCCGACCACGCGCTGCAGGATTTCTTCCGCGCCAGGGGCACCAGCGCCTGGTATGTTGTCCTGGGAATGGTCGAGAGCGTTGAGCTCAGTCGGGGTGAATACATGTGGCGGGTGACCCTGGCCTATTCCTACCCGGTTGACGCCGAACGCCGGCCGGGCGAGACCTTCCGCCTGTTTGCCTATCAACGCCAGGCCCTGCGCTATGCGGAGGCCCATCCTGTCCGGAGCATCGTGGCCGTGCGTTATGGGCCGGGAAAGCCGGAAGCGTCGGTGGTGCTGAAAGATGACCAGCGCACCGTATTTCCTGACGGCAGCATCTGAGACGGGCCCCGGTCGCAAGTGGCTTGTGGGCCACCCTCGACTGTCGTGAGGGATAGGTCGGGCACCTGGGGCTCGAGACTCAAAAGCTTATCGAAAAGCCGCAAGTGCCCTACAGGGAACGGCCGCCTTTATACGTTCTTTTCTTTCAGTGGCAATCAACATCACGCGGGGTTGCGGGACGCAAAAGAATGGAGTGTAGTATGCTCCGCGCAACGTTCCGCTTTAACCACGTGGCTGGCGACAGAGGTCCGCCGGTGCAAAGGAGGATGCGAACATGGGACCGGAAACTGATAACTTTCCCTTCATCCAGGCCCGTTTCTTTCGGCCGTTTAACGCCGGCCAGCGGCCCGTCAGGCTGATCGTCATTCACACCATGGAGGTCCCGGAAAGAGACGGGATCGCCAAAGACATTGCGAATGACTTTGCCAATCGCCCCGAAACCAATCAAGCTTCTGCGCATCTGTGTATTGACAACAAAGCGATCTTTCAGAGCGTGAAGGACAACGATATAGCGTTCGCCGCGCCCGGCGCCAATCAGGACGGCATTCACCTCGAACTGGCCGGAAGGGCCGCCCAGACGGCGGAGAACTGGCAAGATGCCTACAGCACGGCGGTGCTGGAGAACGCAGCCAACGCGGCGGCGCAGTATTGCTTGAAGTACGAAATCCCGGTCAAGCACTTGACCAACGCGGAGTTGGCTGACCTGAAGTCTCAAGGCTTTGTGGGGCACGTTCAGGTCACCGACGTTTTCAAAAAAAGCACCCACAGGGATCCGGGCGAGGCATTTCCATGGGACCGCTTTCTCCAGCGCGTCGAGTTCTTCCGCACCCAGCGGATGAACGAGTTGAATCCGGCCGGAGACGGCGCGTAGTTCTGGCGCGGGGAAAGAATCAGAGGGGACGCGTCATCGAACCCCTGAGCGCCCCCTTCCCCCCACACCTTTGGACTTCAGTCCAAAGGTGTGAACTTCCTCTCTGCCGAAGGCTCGCGCGTAGCAAAGCAGAGCGCACAAAGCATCAGAGGGACACGGCGTATCTATCCCGCCCTTTGCTCCGCAAAGGAACGGGGCACCCAGCAGAAGATTCATGTGATCACGCTCACACACGCCTTGACGTCCACCTTTGGACTTCAGTCCAAAGGTGTGCCTTCCTCTCTGCCGAAGGCCTGCGCGTAGCAAAAGCGGAGCGCGCGAATCAGGAATCAGAGGGACGACTCAACGTATCCCACCCTTGCTCCGAAGCTGAAACATCAACGGCCAGCTTCTCAGCAAGAATGGGGCACCCGCGATCATCGCAGGGATAGGTGGGGCACCCGGCTCTCCACACCTGCTTTCATGTGTCCCTCTGTCAAATCGCCGATTTCCACGGCCGTGTCTTTAAGGACATCCGCTGTCTCTTTGTTTGCAAGTTGCTTTAGCACGTCGTTGGGCGTCAACATGAATGGCTTTAATTTCGCACTATCGCGGCGGCACGCTCTACAATATCCTTCAAACACTTTGTCAAGCCCAATATCTTTGCCACGCGGCGAAACACGTTCTAAGTCCTCTACAGAAAGACAAGTTAGTGGGGCAACCGATTGCGATATCTTCATACCTTCGGCGTGCATCAGTTCTTGAAATATTTCGTTCAGAAAGACATTTATTCCAACTGTGGATCCAACTTCGTCCCTTGTAACAAGAACTGGAAAGATGCGATTGATCTTATTGGCCTGAATGTCAGGAAGTTTGAGACCGTCTTTAAACAGTTTCCTCAACCCGCTCACAATCTGGCGCAAAGCCTTGGGACTCTTTCCATCCTCCACAAAGTTCCGCCGCAATGTTCGCTCTAGGTACCCAAGATCTCCACCATATTTGGCTTTTGCGCTGATGGTTGAGGTTTTGGTCTCAACCATAAGAAGCGCGTCGCCGCTCAACACCGCGCAATCGGTAAACTGGTCCCCGTCGGGGAAACGCGGGTCCGGAATGACCTTGTTGAATTTCGGGGCAGCGCCCAGTTGCAGGATGGTTGAGATGTAACGCTCAAAAAGGTTTCCCCAGAACGAAAAATACACGTTCGATTCTGCTTCTGGAATTTGCCGACGTGCAGCCCAAAAAGGACCAGATTCCGCCTTTTCACATAAAAAATTGAAATCGAGCAATATAAGACGCCCGTCAAGCCTGAGCAGGGGAGTCTCGCGAAAAGCCGTGAAATCGGATGGCTCACGCTGCTGCGTAACCTGGTGCTTGAGCTCGTCAGGACTTGCGCAGATATAGGACAGGTAATCCTTGATTGCATCTGCACCAAAATCAGTTGTGCTAAACCACGTTTCGGGCAAATCAATCGGCGATGTTACTCGGGTTCTTGCTACTTCCCTAATGAAAGATGTCATCGTCATGAACTGCAGAACCTGAAAGTCCGTCAGTTCCAAACGGGTTTGCATCTTGAAAAGATTGGGTATGTCGAAAAATGGCTGCGACTTGGCGAGAAGTGGCAAGGTTTTCTGCAGCATCCAGAAAGATCTAAGTATCTTGTACTCATAGCTGTGAAAGGCGCCGGCCTCCTGAATACCGAAGAAATGGGCGGCAGCCACTAGTGCTTTCTGACGCAAGGTCGTTGTCTTGGGGAAAATATGGGCTAACAGGTCATTCGCTCGGAGTAGAGCATTCCCAAGCAGACGATAATCCTTGGCAAGATCTAGTCCCGTTTCCGAACACACGAACAGCGCTTCCTTTATTAAGAACAGGAGTTGTTGACGATGCAGAACCACGACAGGAGAAGAGCGATCTAGGTCGGCCATTCTTTGTATCTCGTCTTTACAGAAAAACAGCGAAAGCAGTTCGTGTTGAGGAGACCTACTTGGTCGACTTTCCTCTGACCTAAGTTCATTGTTGAGAGCAGCAAGCAACTTCAATAGTGGGGCCAGCGCCAGCGGCCGAAGTTCGTCCAATAACTGGTCGCGGGTGGAACGCGAACCGTAAAGTCTTTCGTGCGTTACGTAAACAACCGTCTGCATGTGGATTTCGATTTCAGAAAATAAACGGGCGCAGCTTTCGCCGCGCCCGCCACATCGTTTTCGTTTTTCAACTACTCGCTTTGTGCCGGGTTGACCGGCCTATCTTCAAATGCGTTCTGCCTACGAACAACCACTCGTCGAACCGCAGGACATGCATCGGTAACACGAGCCATTCCTGGTCATAATCGCGCCGCAGACGTGGCAACTGGGTGCGTCGCCCATGTCCACCAGGTCGCGCATGGCGTCAGAGGGATGGATGATGCCACGGTCGGCGAAACCCGAGCTGCTAGATGCTGGCTCCTGGCTGCTAGCCAAACCGCCGCGCGGCGGCGTGGTCTCCGAAATCGGCATGGGCTGGATCGGCTGCACACCTTGAATCTCAGTCACAGCCGACGCCGGCTGTGCCACACGAGTCTCCAACGCAGCCTGGTTCAACGCAGGCGAGGGCGCCTGCGCTCCACTGCTGACTGCTCCGGTCAGTGCTGACTGCTGAGTGCTGCCGGCTGCGCCCGGCGAAGCAGGCGCCAACGCCGGAAACAGCGGAAACTGCTGTCCGGACACAAATCTGATCTCCAGCCAGCGGAAGATGTAATCCATCACGGACTTGGCGATGGGGATCTCCTGGTTGCCGGTAAAGCCTGAAGGTTCAAAGCGCGTGTGCTGGAACTTGTCGCAAAGCAGGCGCAGCGGAACTCCATGCTGCAGCGCCAGAGACACCGCCGTGGCGAACGAGTCCATCAAACCCGATACCGTGGACCCTTCCTTGGCCATGCGGATGAACAGCTCTCCCGGCGAGCCGTCACGATACTTGCCCACCGTGATGTAGCCTTCATGTCCGCCGATGTTGAACTTGTGCGTGATGGACTCGCGCTCGCCCGGCAGGCGATGGCGCAAGGCCTTGGGCGGCGCCGAATGCCGCTCGTCGCCGATGGGGCCAACCGTCCGGCGGATAGCGTCCAGCGCGGAAGCCTGCACGTCTTTGTCCGTCCCGGCCAGCCGCAGCACTTCCATGGCAAACGCCTGCTGCTCGGGCGAGAGTTTGGCAAACGTGGATTCTTCTTTGGACATCGGCGCCGCCACCGGCACTGCGGCGGTTCTCTCGCCAGCGCCCGCGGCGGTTTTCTCATTTTTCGTCCCGCGACGCGCCGCTTCATCGCGCTTGGTGGCCGCCATGAGCGGCTGCGCTTTCTTTGACCCGTCGCGATAGATGGCCACGGCTTTGAGTCCCATCTTCCAGGACTGCACGTAGGCGTCCATGATGTCTTCCACCGTGGCCGCTTCCGGCAGGTTCACCGTCTTGGAAATGGCGCCGGAGATGAACGGTTGCGTGGCCGCCATCATCTTTACGTGGCCCATGTATTGAATGCTGCGCGTGCCTTTCTGCGGCTTGAAGCTGCAATCAAACACCGGCAGGTGCTCGTCGCGGACGCCCGGCGCGCCTTCAATCGTTCCGGTGGAATCAATGTAGCTGACGATGGAATTCACCTGCTCCGGCAGATAGCCCAGCTTCCACAGCGCGGACGGCACGGTCTGGTTGACGATTTTGATCATGCCTCCGCCGACCAGCTTTTTGTATTTGATCAGCGCCAGGTCGGGTTCCACGCCGGTGGTGTCGCAATCCATCATGAAGCCGATGGTCCCGGTGGGCGCCAGCACCGTCACTTGCGAGTTGCGATAGCCAACCCGTTCGCCCAGGGCCAGCGCTTCGTCCCAGCACTGCTTGCTGCCGTCCAGCAGCGTCGCGGGAACGTTTTCTTTGCTGATCTTGTTCACCGACGCCCGGTGCATGCGGATCACGTCCAGGAACGGCTCGCGGTTGATGTACCAGCCCGGACACGCCGCGCCCCACGTGGCCGTGGGCTCGCCGCTGATGCTGGTGACTTTCTCCGCGATGGCCGCCGAGTACGCAGCCTCCGGGCCTTTCGTCGCCGGCAGCAGCGCGGGGCATTGGTCGGCGATGCGCGCCGATTGCAGGTACGCTTCGCCGCACATGATGGCGGTAACGCAAGCTGCGTAGTCGCGGCCGGCATCGGAGTCGTACGGCAGGCCGCTGGCCATGAGCAGCGCGCCCAGGTTGGCGTAGCCGAGCCCCAGCGGACGGTAATCATGCGAGTTGCGCGCGATCATCTCCGTCGGGTAGCCGGCGTTGTCCACCAGGATTTCCTGCGCGGTAATCATCACGTCCACGGCGTGGCGATAGGCGGGGACGTCAAATTCGCCGTTCGACTTCAAGAACTTCATCAAGTTGAGCGACGCCAGGTTGCACGCCGAATCGTCCAGAAACATGTACTCGCTGCACGGATTGCTGGCGTTGATGCGGTCCGTGTTCTTGGACGTATGCCAGCGGTTCACGGTGGTGTCATATTGCATGCCGGGGTCGCCACACTGCCACGTGGCTTCAGAGATTTTGCGCAGCAGGTCGCGCGCCTTGTAGGTCTTCATCGGATGGGCGTCGCGCACGGAGCGGGTGGAAAATTCGCCGTCGCGCTCCACCGCGTTCATGAACTCGTCGGTCACGCGGACGGAGTTGTTGGCGTTCTGGAAAAAGATGGAGCTGTAGGCTTCCGAGTCGGGCCCCGAACCGTCATAGCCCATCTCCACCAGCGCCCAGGCCTTGGCTTCTTCCTTGGCTTTGCACTCGATGAAGTCCACGATGTCCGGATGGTCCACGTTCAAGATCACCATCTTGGCCGCGCGGCGCGTCTTGCCGCCGGACTTGATCACGCCGGCGAATGCGTCAAAGCCGCGCATAAAGCTCAGCGGGCCGCTGGCCGTGCCGCCGCCGCTCAGCTCTTCGCTCGACCCGCGCAGCGGAGAAAGATTGGTGCCCGTGCCGCTGCCCCACTTGAACAGCATGCCTTCGGTCTTGGCCAGCGTAAGAATGGAGTCCAGCGAATCTTTGATGGAATTGATGAAGCACGCCGAGCACTGCGGGTTCTTGTATCCTGACCCGGAAAATTCCACCGTGCCTTTGTCGGCCAGCCAGTGCCAGTTTTGTCCTTCGGCTTGCGGCTCCAGCCGGTCGCAGCCCACGTTGAACCACACCGGCGAATTGAAGCTGGCCTTCTGCTGCAGAAGAATGTGCACCAGTTCATCGTGAAACACGTCGCGGTCTTCGGCGGTGGAGAAGTACCCCTGCTGCCATCCCCAGTCGCGGATGGTTTCCGCCACGCGCTGGATCAGCGCGCGCACGCCGCTTTCCCGCTGCGTGGCGCCGTTGGCGTCATGGTTTTGCGAACCGTGCAGATACTTGCTGGCGACGATGTTGACGGCCGTCATGGACCAGTCCTTGGGCGATTCCACGTTGCGCTGCTCAAACAGCGTGTTGCCCTTGGCGTCCGTGATGCTCGCCGTGCGCAGCTCCCACTCCACTTCGTCGTAGGGCGAAACGCCCACGCGGGTGAAGTACCGCGGGAATTTCAGTCCCGGTGCAGCTTTGGTTTCCGCCTGGGTTTGCCCCGCGCGCGTCATCTGTTCATTGCTGGTCTTCGCTGTCACGTCCGCCATGGTTCCTTCTCCACAATCCTTAATGTAGTCTCGCTATGCCCTGAATGCCGCTGCAAATCCTGTCTCCGCAACGCGGGAGAGGATGTGCTCAAATCGTTGTCCTGGATTTGGTCCTCGCGGTCGTCGCCGCCCTGTGCGCGTTCCGGCCCGGGGAAGAAATCAGCTTTAAAAAGATCCACTTCAGCGCAGGCCAAATTGCCTGGCGCTTAAACTCAATCAGGCACATTGCCTGGAAAATCGTCTGTTTGGGGTCTCCTACCAGATTAGATGCCCGGGCGGAATCGTTTGATCGCGCTCATTCGCCCAGGCACGCAGCCTGGACTTATATTCCCGCTGGAAAAACTCCCGCATACGCCGTGGCCCGCGTCACCCGGTCCACCGCGCGCTCAGCCACGGTTTTCAGGTCGCTGTCATCGGCGAATTCAACCGCGTTTTCCGCCGGCGGCAACGCCTCAGCTACCGCTGCGCCGCGCTGCGTCTCCAGCCAATGCTGCAGCGTGCCCGCCGCCGCGCGACGCTCTTCTTGGCTGCTGGCGACGGCGTAGCGCATGTAGCACTTGGACTCATTCAGCTTCTGGCGCCACCGGCTGCCGGCGGCAAACAGCCGGCTCAGCGAGCTCGCCAGGTTTTCAGTTTCGTCCACATCAAACACCGCCAGCACCCGCCGTGGCTGCATAGCAGACGGCTCGGTCATCTCTTCCGCCAGAGCGTAAATGCCGGGCTGGTTCGGAACCAGCAACAGCCCAAAACTGCTCTCGCAGCGAAACCAACGCGACCAGATTATTTCCATGACGCTACTCCCCCAAACAGCCCGATGGGTTCGCTCCGCCGAGGCCAGCCGGCGAAAGCTCAGTCTGACTTTCTCCAATGGAGCTTTTTCAGTTGCTCACCGCGATTTGCTGCTCCAGCGTCACCTCGGCGCTGGTCTTGCTCGTGTCGGCGATTCCCCTGCTCCGTTGCTGTCTTTCACAACTTTTGTCTACGCAGAACCGGGAATCGAATACTGCAGTGGATGAAACTTACTCCCCTATATTGTGCCTGTCAAGCATTAAACACAATATATTGTACATCGTCCTCACATACACTTCTCTCGACCTAAGTTCCTTTTATCTCCGTGTTTTACCCGGCTTCCCCCGGATCAAGGGGGTCGTTCCTCCGCTGATTCTGGCTAAATTCTCCCCTGGGCAAGCTTTCGTTCGCCAAAATTTCTGGGCCGACGAGAGACACTGTGCTCGCCCTCAGGGCGCTATCACAAAACTGGGCTGGGAAACACCCGGGCGCGGCGTTCCGGGAAAGGAAGTGGCTAGCGCCGCTAATAGCTCGAATCTACTTGGCGGGTCTCTGGGAATCAATGCCCAAGCACGGTGCAAGTCTGTGGATTGTGTGGAAAGCCGGGGACACAATTGCCTGCTCCACAGCTCATCTGGCGATGGATTTACAATTCAAATCTCCAACTGGTCCGAGACTAGTCTATGTTCATTTGAAGGTGTTGCCATGCGCAGCTTTTGGTTTTGCATAATAATGATCGTGCTGTTGGTCGCCGCGTTGCCCTTGACTTCATCAACCCAGGCCGCGCCGCCGCGCCCCGGCGTCTCTGAACACCAGCTCCTCGCCGCCGACGCTGAATTCTGCAAGCAGACCGCCGCCCGACGTCTTGACGGTTGGATGGACGCCTTTGCCCTCGATGCCGCCGTCTTGCATGACGGCACGACCGTGAATGGCACGCAGGCTTTGCGCCAATACTATGAACCGGTCTTCGCCAACCAGGATTTCACCCTTACCTGGACGCCCACTAAAGATGAGTCCTCCAAAGACGGCACTCTTGGCTACACTTACGGCACTTACGAAGCCAAGCGCGGCGACCATGTGTCGCACGGCATGTATCTCACCATCTGGCGCAAGATCAACGGCAAATGGAAAGTCGTTATGGATACCGGCAGTGCGGCGGCGAAGTAAGAGAACGAATAGCTCGGCGATATACGGGCCACGTGCGCTTTGCGAAGGCCTACAGCTCCTGTATGCTCTTGCCCATGAAACTTTCTCTCCGCCTGTTCTGCTTGCTCATGACAACTACTGCTTCCGCTCAACACCTTGTCGACCAGAAAACGTTTGACGCCATCGCCACCGAATATTCCGGCGAAGCCGCGCAGGAAAACACACGCCGCATCGTTGAATACCATCGCATCCAGGGCAGCCCCATGATGGCCGCAGTCGCCGAACAAGTTGTCCTGCCGCGCCTGAAGGCCATGGGACTTGAAGCATCCATCGAGCAGTTTCCTTCCGACGGCAAGACGCGCTACGGCACCTACACCTCTCCCATGGGCTGGGACATGCGCTCCGGCGAGCTGTGGGTAGAAGGTGTCAGCGGTACGAAAGACTTCAAGCCCATCATGCTCTGCCGCTATGTGGACGTGCCCATGTGCGTTTCAACGTATTCGAAAGGCGGCGAGTGGTCGGGCGAACTGGTGGACGTGGGCAGCGGCACAAGTGATGCGAATTACAAAGATAATGACGTACGTGGCAAAGTTGCTTTGGCTTCCGGCTACGCTGCCAACGTCGTGCGCCAGGCCGTTCTCAAGCACGGCGCTCTGGGCGTGGTGATTTATCCTTCCGCCTTGGACCGGCCTGATCATCCGGACATGATTCGCTACAACGGTATCTGGCCCCGCGCGGAGGAACTCGACAAGACCAGCGGCGGCTTCCAGATTTCGCGCAATCAATATGACATGCTGAAAGCCCTCATGCGCCAGGGCCCGGTGCGCGTCCATGGCAAGATTGACGCCACGCTCGGCCCCGGCAAACTCACTTTGGTCCATGCCTACATTCGCGGGACGGAAAACCCTGAGCGCGAAGTCCTGATCTCCGGCCACCTCGACCACCCCAAGTGGAGCGCCAATGACAACGCGTCCGGCTCCGGCGCCATGATGGAAACCGCGCGCACCCTGCAAAGTCTGATTGCGGCAAAAAAGATTGCGGCGCCCAAGCTGACCATCCACTTCATGTGGGTGCCCGAGTACTTCGGCACGCTGGCTTATGTGAGCAACCACAAAGATCTGAAATTCTGCGGAAACTTTTACGAACCCATGCCCAACGGCCCGCCGTGCGTCCTGGCCAACATCAACATGGACATGGTGGGTGAAGACACGGTCAAGACCAATTCGCGTTTCTATTTCACGCGTACGCCGGACTCGGTGCCGTTCTTTATCAACGCCGTGATGAGTGACGTCCTGCAGCAGACCCGCGAAGCTGATCTCTACGCGCAAACCGGCACCCGCAACTACTGGCAGCCGGAAGCCATTCCCTATGCGCAAGGCAGTGATCACGACGTTTTCCTCGGCCTGGGGATTCCTGCCACCATGCTCGGTCACGATCCTGACTGGACTCATCACACCAGCGAAGACAAGATTGACAAGACTGATGCCAGTGAATTTCGCCGCGTTGGCGCATTCGCCTCAGCAGCGTCATGGTTCATGGCCACTGCGGACTCCCAGTCCTGGAAGCGGGTCCGGGCAGGCGCCTACGCTGACCGGGTCGCCGAACTGGCGCGCCGGCTCGCCCGCGACTCCACCTCTGAGGCTGCCTTCAAGCGTGTCCTGAAGAACCGCGAGGAGTTTGACGCTCAGGCCGATCGCCTGGATTCGCTCACGCCACAGGCCGGTGCCGTTCGCATCCGCAGCACCAGCCCTTCCGGCGCCACCAACGGCCCGCGCCGCCTCACTCTCCTCCCTCTCGACGCCTCCGCCTTCGAAAACGTCAGCCCTGAAGACGGCAAATGGCTCGGAGAACAAGTCGCCCGTTTCGCCAGCGACTCCGAAGGCCTGGCCACCAAGCCTGATTTCGGCTTGATCAGTTTTGAAGCCGTCAACTTCATGGACGGCCATCGCAGCACAGCCGAGATCGCTGACCTGCTCGCCGCCGAATATTTACTCGATATTGACCAGGCCTGGGTGGACCGGCTGGTCAGCATCCTGGAGAAACAAAAGCTGGTCAGCTCAAAATGACCGGCTATGAATGTCTCAGGCCGTGTGGCACAGCCGCCCTCGGCTGTGCGCGGTTTTGACTAGACGACTCATTTCGCTGTGTAGATTTTCGAGCGAGATTGCCCCACTACTACCGCGTTCAGGGATTCCAAATTCCCCTGAATTGCGCTAACGTATTGCCCTGCGAGGTAACGTCTGATGCGCCCGGTTATCTGTCTTTGCCTGTTCATATTCCCCTCGTGGGTCTGGGGCCAGCAGTGCACCTCCTACGTGGTGGTGGCCGCCTACGAGCACAAGCTGGGGGCCGACATGGAGAACCTCAAGCCGGATGACTTTCAGGTCAACGTGGGTCAGGTGCCGCTGGCCGCGGTCAGCGCGCAGCAGAATTTTCACAACCGGCTGCTGGTCCTGTTAGAGGCTGATGGCGCCCAGAAAAACGCCAAGCTGCAGGAAATGGTGGACGTGGTCACCCGCTGGGCGCGGCAGGTGCCCGACGGCGAGCCGGTGGCCTTTGGCGAGTTTGGCAAGCGCGCCATCTTTACCAAGCAATTCTTCGCTGACTCCAAGGAGCGCAGCAAGGCCATCAGCGAGGTGGTGGAAGAGGCGCCCACGCTGGGCAACAGCGCCGCCCTTTTTGACGCGCTGCATCAGGGCCTTGCTCTGTTCGGCGACCACCAGCCCGGTGACACCGTTCTGCTGGTCAGTGATGATTTTGACGACGCCAGCCACCACTCCCCCGGCGAAGTGGAGAAGGTTTTCCTCGCCAAAGGCATCCGGCTGTTCCTGATGCTCCGCCAAAATCCCAGCAACGTGGGCCGCGATTTTCTCTGGAGGCCCCACAAGGAAGGCGAGATTCTGGTGCGCACCAGCAAAGAAACCGGCGGGGCTTACAGTGAATTCAGCCCGGCGTTCTTTCGCTTTGCCTGGGCCGGATACATGGTGGGGATCAAGGTGGACGCCGGCTTGGATTCCCATCGAAAACTCAAGGTCAAGCTGAAGGGCGCCACGGACTTTTACCGCAAGGCCATCCTTTACTATCCCGAACGTCTGCCTCCTTGCGGCCCGGCGCCGGCAGCGCCATAAAAAAACGCGCCCAACCCGGGCGCGTTTGGTTTTGCAGATAATGGTGGTTTACTTCTTTTCGTCTTTTCCTTCTTCGCCGCCTTCTTCCGGGGCCGCGGCTTTCTGCTGTTCTTCCATCTGTTTGCGGACTTCTTCCTGGCGCTTGGCCCGGGCTTCTGACCGCTTGGCCCGCTTGGCTTCAATCACCTTCTCGCTGCCCAGCAGTTCGATGTAACAGGTCTCCCCGCCATCGCCCGTGCGCCATCCTTTGTGGATGATGCGCAGGTAGCCGCCATTGCGGTCGCCGAAGCGCGGGCCCAGGGTTTCAAAAAGCCGCTCCACCGATTCGCGCGTCATCAGGAAGGCGGCGGCCAGGCGGCGTGCCGCCACGTCGCCCCGCTTGCCCAGGGTGATCATTTTCTCCACGTGCGGGCGCATGGCTTTGGCCTTGGCCGGTGTGGTCTCAATGCGTTCTTCCATGACCAGTGAAGTCACCAGGTTGCGCAAAAGCGCGCGCCGGTGGCTGGTATTGCGTCCGAGTTTCTTGACTGCTCCGCGATGTCGCATGACAGGTCCTTAAGATTAGCAATTGCACGATTTTGTAATTTGGTAATTGGGACTGGATTGAGCTCTGCAAAATTACTCAATTACCAAATTTCTCAATTACCAATTGCTTTAAAATTCCGCTCCGTCGCCTTCGCCGCCCATGGGCACCGGCGATGGCATGTTGCTGGTGGGCCCAGGGACCGCGTTCCCCTGGTCGTCAATTTTCATCCCCAGCGAAAGCCCCATGGACGCCAGGATTTCCTTGATCTCATTGAGTGACTTGCGGCCGAAATTCTTGGTCTTGAGCATCTCGGCTTCCGTCTTCTGCACCAGTTCGCCGATGGTCTGGATATTGGCGTTCTTCAGGCAGTTGTAACTGCGTACGGAAAGCTCCAGCTCTTCCACCGAGCGGTTCAGGTTCTCATTCTTGATCAGGGGTTTCTCTTCGCCGCGCGACTCGGTTTCCAGCTCCTCTTCAAAGTTGATGAAGATGGTCATGTGGTCCTTGAGCAGCTTGGCGGCCAGGCCCAGCGCGTCCGCCGGCACGATGGAACCGTTGGTCCAGATTTCAATGTCCAGTTTGTCGTAGTCGGTGATCTGGCCCAGGCGGGCGGCTTCCACCGTGTAGTTCACCTTGCGCACCGGCGAGTGCACCGAATCAATGGGAATAAATCCCAGGCCCAGGTCGTCGTCAAAGTTTTTGTCGGCAGCCACGTAACCGCGGCCGCGCTTCAGGCGCATCTCCATGTCCAGCTTGCCGCCTTCGGACACGGTGGCGATGTACACCGTCTTGTCCAGCACTTCCACGTCGCCATCGGCTTCAATCATGCCGGAGGTGATCACGCCCGGCTGGTCGGCTTTGAGATAGATGGCCTTGGGGCCGTCGCCCGCCAGCTTGAACGGGATCTGTTTCAGGTTCAGGATGATGTCCGTGGCGTCCTCGACCACGCCGGGGATGGATTGGAACTCGTGCAGCACGCCTTCAATCTTCACCGCCGTGACCGCGGCGCCTTCAATGGACGATAGCAGCACGCGGCGCAGCGCGTTGCCGCTGGTGGTGCCGAATCCGCGTTCAAACGGCTGAGCATAAAACCGGCCGTATTTGTCGGTGAGTGTCTCGGTGTCCGTCGCCAGACGCTTGGGTTTCTGAAAACCTCTCCAAAGAACCATTTTCTCTTTTTCCTTTCAATTCCGCTCCGTTGGGCACACGCGCGGTAAGCGCAAGGCTGATCTGGTGCGGGCAATTGAGGAGCCACTGGCTTCTAGCCACTAGCTCCTGGCCAATACAAATTTCGGATGATGAACAGTGTGGAAGATATTTGATGCTGTCATCTTATCTCCCGATTCATCTGGCTGCCAAGGCGGTTCAAATGATCCGTCTTGCTGCCGGTTTGGCTAGCAGCTAGCGGCTAGCTGCCAGTAGCTTTACTTGCTGTACAGTTCCACGATCAGCTGTTCGTTGACCGGAGTCGCAATCTCGTCCCGCTTGGGCAGCGACAACACGCGGCCTTTCAGGTTATCGCGGTCCACTTCCAGCCAGGCCACCACCGGCTGGTGGCTGGAGAACTCGCGCGCCCCTTCTACCACGGTAAATTTCTTGGCCTTTTCCCGCACCTGGATCTCGTTCCCCACGCTGACTTCAAACGATGGAATGTCCACGCGGCGGCCGTTCACGTCAACGTGTCCATGGCGGACCAGTTGCCGGGCCTGGCGGCGCGACGTGGCAAATCCCAGCCGGTAGATCACGTTGTCCAGGCGGCGTTCCAGCTGTTGCAAGAGCAACTCGCCGGTCACGCCCGGCTTGCGCGCGGCCTTTTCAAAGTAATTGCGGAACTGGGTTTCCAGTGTGAAGTAAATGCGTTTGGTCTTTTGCTTCTCGCGCAGCTGCAGGCCGTAGCCTACAACCTTGGCCTTGCGGTCTTTGCCATGGGCGCCGGGAGCAAAATTACGCTTCTCGATGGGGCACTTGTCGGTAAAACACTTGGCCCCTTTCAGGAACAACTTCATGCCTTCGCGCCGGCAAAGCCGGCAGACTGCACCTTTATAACGTGCCATCCATTCTCCTGCTTTCTGATGTCGATCGGTTTACGGGGTGGCGACCCTTTCTTCCCGATCCGTTTCGTGACTTGAAATTTCAAATTTGAAATTTCAAATTCAAAATCAAACTCTGCGACGTTTTGGCGGCCGGCATCCGTTATGCGGAATGGGCGTAACGTCCTTGATGGACTTCACGTCCAACCCGGCTGCGGCCAGCGCGCGTATGGCCGACTCGCGCCCTGAGCCCGGACCGTTCACGCGCACTTCCAGCGAGCGCACGCCATGATCGCGCGCCTGGCCGGCGGCGTTCGTGGCCGCCTGCTGCGCGGCAAACGGCGTCCCTTTGCGCGACCCGCGGAAGCCCAGCGATCCCGCGCTCTTCCACGCCAGCGTGCGGCCTTCGCCGTCGGTGATGGTCACAATGGTGTTGTTGAAGGAGGCCTGCACGTAGCAAATCCCGTGCGGAACGTTCTTGCGCTCCTTCTTCTTGAATACCTTTTTCTTGCTCTTGGTTCCGCCGGCTGCCGGTGCCCCGGCCGCCGCTGCTGCTTTCGCCATGTATGCGTCCTTCTTAAGGTGCTCGGCGCTTACGTTGCAACGTTCGCAATACGAGCAATCCGTTTTTGGCTTGGCTGCTAGCCCCTTGCTGCTAGCTCCTGGCCCTGCCGACTTCGCAGTTGAAACTCCTGATCCCTAGCAGCTAGTAGCTAGCCGCTCGTAGCTTTTTTACGTCTTGGCCGCGGTCTTCTTCTTGTTCGCTACCGTGCCTTTGCGCGGACCCTTGCGGGTGCGGGCATTGGTATGCGTGCGCTGCCCCCGGACCGGCAGGTTGCGGCGATGCCGGTATCCACGGTACGAACCGATTTCAATCAGCCGCTTGATATGCATGGAGATGTCTTTGCGCAGATCACCTTCCACGTCGCCTTCACTCTCAATGACCTGGCGGATGCGGTTGACCTCATCTTCATTGAGGTCCTGCACCTTCTTCATGTTCTCGACCTTCGCCGCCGACAGGATTCGCGCCGAGCGCGCGTTGCCGATGCCGTATATGTACGTCAGCGCGATGTTCACGTGTTTGTTGCGCGGAAGATCCACGCCTGAGATGCGTGCCATGTGTTACCCCTGCCTCTGTTTGTGTTTCGAATTCTCGCAGATCACGCGGACCACGCCCTTGCGGTGCACGATCTTGCACTTATCACAAATCTTTTTTACCGATGCCCTGACCTTCATGATCCTGTTCTCTCTGACTTCTGTATTTACCGGTCCCAATTGCTCCGGCTGCACTGCTTCTTGATTTCGTAATTGAGTAATTTCGTAATTGCCGATTGGAAACTTAACAATTACCCACTTACCAAATACCCAATTACTAAATTCTCACGGCCTAAGCGCTTACTTGTACCTGTAGACAATGCGTCCACGCGTAAGGTCGTAAGGTGATAACTCAACCGCGACTTTATCGCCGGGGAGGATGCGGATAAAATTCTTGCGCATCCGGCCGGATACGTGCGCCAGCACTTGATGTTTGTTCTCCAGTTCCACCCGGAACATGGCATTGGGCAGCGGCTCAACCACCGTTGCCATCACCTCTATCGCGTCTTCTTTGCTCACTCAGCTCCTGTGCGGGATCGTCCTTGAGTTCCTTCGGGCCTCGCCCTCAGGATTTCGCCTGCAGGCTCCCGCTTCGCTCACGCCTGCAAACCGGCTCAACTTTGCTCACTCAGCTCCTTGAGGGTCTCGTCTCAGAGAATCCCCCATTATTTGTTCTTTACTTCCCCGCCGCCGCTTTGGCGATCACCGCCAGCGTATCCGCCGTGACTTGTTCCAACCCCAGTTCGCCGTTCAGCGTATGAAACGTCCCTTTGCGGCGATAGTAATCCACCAGAGGCAGGGTCTGCCGTTCATAACTCTTCAGCCGCTCGGAGATGACTTCTTCCTTGTCGTCCTTGCGCTGCACCAACGGAGTGCCGCAGGAATCGCACACGCCTTCTTTTCGCGGGGGCTGAAAGTAGATGTTGTAAATCTGGCCGTCCGCAGGACAGGAGCGGCGGCCCGTAAGCCGTTGCAGTAATTGATTATAGCTGACTTCAATGTTGACCACAACGGGGGCCATCTTGCGTCCCGCAAAAAGCGCCTTGCCCAGATACTCGTCCAGCCATTCCGCCTGCGCCACCGTGCGGGGAAAACCGTCCAGAATGTAGCCTCGCTGGCAGTCGGGCTGCCCCAGCCGGTCAGCCACCATGGCCAGCATCAGATCGTCCGGCACCAGCTTCCCCGACTTCATGATCGGGTCGGCCTGCTTGCCCAGTTCCGTGCCGCGGGCCACGTTGTCCCGCAAAATGTCTCCGGTGGAGATCTGCGGGATGCCATAAAGCGCCGCGATGGCCTTGGCCTGTGTGCCTTTGCCGGCGCCCGGAGCCCCCAGCAGAATAATGGGGCCCGTGGCTGCTTGCTTCGAACCCGAATTGCTCGCGGCGGCCGGCATATTGGAGATCAGCCCCAAGTTTTCCGTCCTTTGATGCGTCCGCTGCGCGAGGTAAAGCCTTCGTAGTGGCGCATCACCAGTTGGGACTCAATCTGGTTCACCGTATCCATGGCCACGCCCACCACAATCAGCAATGACGTTCCGCCGAAGTAGAAAGTCACGTTCAAACCCGTGAGGATCCACTGCGGCGTGATCTGTTCAAACACCTTGCCTCCCAGCCACCAGGGCAGCTGGTTGAGATGGATACCGGCAATCATCCACTCGGGTATCAGCGAAATGAACAGCAGATACAGTCCGCCCACCAGGGTCACGCGCGTCAGCACTTCATTGATGTAGTCGCGCGTGCGGTGTCCCGGCCGGATGCCCGGGATAAACCCGCCATGCTTGCGCATGTTGTCGGCGACGTCCGCCGGGTTGAACACAATGGACACGTAGAAGTAGGCAAAGAAGATGATGCCCGCCGCATAGAGCAAGGTATAAAGCGGCTCGCCCCACTTGAGTTGTTCCAGAATCGGGCCAAAGTATTTGTTGAGTGTCCCGCCGGTCTTGAACGCCGGCGAGTACGTCAGCATCTGCGGAATACTCAGCAGGGACGATGCAAAGATCACCGGCATCACGCCGCCGGAATTCACGCGCAACGGCAGGTGCGTGGCTTGGCCGCCCATAATGCGTCGTCCCACCACCCGCTTGGCATACTGCACGGGAATGCGGCGCTCCGAGCGTTCCATGAATACGATGAACGCCACCACCAGCACCATCACCGCGATCAGCGCCACCATGGCGGGAATGGTGAAAGGCCCCCAAGCCCCGCCGGACGCTTTCTTGTAAAGTTCCACCACCGCGCGCGGCAGTCCCACCACAATGCCGGAGAAAATCAGCAACGACATGCCGTTGCCGATGCCGCGTTCGGTAATCTGCTCGCCCAGCCACATAATGAAGATGCTGCCGGTGGTGAGCGTGATCATGGTCATCAAAATGAACCACACGCCCGGCGTCAGCACGTAGCCCTGGCTCTGCAAGGTAAACGCGATGCCCATGCTTTGCAGCAGGGAAAGCACCAGGGTCAGATAGCGCGTCCATTGCGTGATCTTGCGCCGCCCTAGTTCGCCTTCCTTCTGCATGCGGGCCAGGGGCTCCCACACCACCGTGAGCAACTGCAGGATGATGGACGAAGTGATGTAGGGCATGATGCCCAGGGCAAAAATCGTCAGCCGGCGCAGGTTGCCGCCGCTGAACAGATCGTAAAAGCCCAGCAGTCCGCCGCCCTGGTTTTCAAACGCCTTGCTCAACGCGTCGGCATTGATGCCCGGCGTGGGAATGTGCGAGCCAAGACGGTAGACGGCCAGCATGGCCAGCGTAAACAGCACGCGCTTGCGCAGGTCCGGAACTCGAAATATATTCGCCAGTTTTTCGAACATTTAGCTCTTCTTCTTTGTTTTCTTGGGCTCCGCCGGCGCTTCCGGCGCCGCCACTCCGCCGATCAGCTCCGCTTTGCCTCCGGCCTTGGCGATCTTCTCTCCGGCCGACTTGGAAAACTTGTGCGCGTGCACGGTGATGGCCTTCTTCAATTCGCCGTCGCCCAGCACCTTGATGAGGTCGTTCTTGTGCGCCAGCCCGTGCTTCACCAGAAGTTCCGGGGTCACGTTGCTTTCGCCCAGTTCCACCAGCCGCTCCAGATTGATGGCCCGGTATTCCACGCGGAAGATGTTGGTGAACCCGCGCTTGGGCAAGCGGCGATGCAGCGGCATCTGGCCGCCTTCAAAACCGCGCATCATGCGCGAACCGGAACGCGATCTCTGGCCTTTGTGCCCGCGCGTGGACGTCTTGCCCATACCGCTGCCCATGCCCCGGCCCACTCGCTTCTTGTTGGCGGTGGCCCCTTTGGGCGGCCGTAATGTTGAAAGATTTGTCGGCACTGTCAGTTTCCTTGTGTCGCAGCCGCGTTGTTCATTCTAGTCCCGCAGCTACTCGGTTGCCCTGGTTCCATTTGGTAATTGAGTAATTTTGTAATTGGGTAATTGAAAACCGAGTTGCCAACGGCAATTACCAAATTACTAAATTACCCAATTACTCAATGCTGTTAGTCCACGATCTCCACCAAATGCGGGATCTTCGCAATCATCCCCCGGATGGAAGGCGTATCTTCGCGCTCCACAACCTGGTACAGGTGGGTAAAGCCCAGTCCTTTGACCACCAGCTTGTGTTTCACCGGAGTGCATATCTTCGAACGCACGTATTTGATTTTGATCTTTTTCTTGGCTGCCATGGTTAAAGCTCCTGCACGCTCTTGCCGCGCATGCTGGCGACTTCTTTGCGGTCGCGCAGCTGGTTGAGCGCGTTAAAAGTGGCTTTGATCACGTTGTGCGGGTTGGCCGATCCCAGTGACTTGGTCAGCACGTTCTGCACGCCCGCCGAGGTCATCACCGCGCGCACCGCGCCGCCGGCAATCACGCCCGTGCCTTCCGGCGCCGGTTTCAGCAGCACCAGCCCGGAACCGAAACGTCCGGTCACGATGTGCGGAATGGAACTCTGCGTCAGGTTCACCTTGATCAGTCTCTTCTTGGCTGACTCAATGCCTTTGCGGATGGCCTGCGGCACTTCCTTCGCCTTGCCGGAACCGTAGCCGACCACGCCCGCACTGGGGTCGCCCACCACCACCAAGGCCGCGAATGACATGTTCTTGCCGCCCTTGACCACTTTGGTCACGCGGTTAATGGCAACCACCTGGTCTTTCAACTGGTAGCTGCCGGCATCGAGTCTTTTCTTGCTTGCTATCGCCATTTAGAACTCCAACCCTGCTTCGCGCGCCGCATCGGCCAGCGCTTTGATTCGTCCGTGATACAAGTAACCGCCGCGGTCAAAGACCACCTTCTTGATGCCCTTTTCCTTGGCGCGTTCGGCAATGGTTTTGCCGACTGCCTTTGCGCTGGCCAGGTTGCCGCCGGTGCGCTTCTCGCCCTTCTTGCGCCCCTGCACCGTGCTGGCGGCCACCATCGTCTGGCCGCTCTGGTCGTCAATCACTTGCGCGTAAATATGGTTCAGCGAGCGGTACACGTTCAGCCGCGGACGCTCCGGCGACCCGCTCAGCCTCTGCCGCATACGGCCATGGATCCGCCGCCTGGTTTTGTCTTTCGAACTATTCGGAATCATCTTCTTAGCCTTTGCTTCGTAGAGTCGATACGCTCCACGATCAAATACGTTTCACGTAAACTTTCACAATTCGGCAATCGGGTAATTTGAAATTGGTAATTGAAGAGCTCGAATCCACCGGCTTTCAATTTACCCAATTACCAAATTACTCACTTACCAATTCTCCGGGATCCTTCGCGCTTCGCGCTCAGGATAATCGCTGCGGGCTCAGACGCCCGCAAAACGCGATCACTTCGCTCCGGTCTTGCCAACCTTCTTCTTCAGCCGCTCGCCCGCATAGCGAATGCCCTTCTGCTTGTAAGGGTCCGGCGGACGCAGGGACCGCATTTCCGCCGCGGCCTGACCTACCTTCTGGCGGTCAATCCCGCTGACCGTCAGTTTGGTCTGCTTGGGGTCCAGCGCCGCGGTAATGCCGGTCGGCAGCGGATACTCAATGGGATGCGAATACCCCAGCGTGAACACCACGGTGTTCTTGCCCTTGAGCTCCGCGCGATACCCAATGCCCACAATCTCCAGTTCCTTGGTCCAGCCCTTGGTCACGCCTTCCACCGCGTTGTTCACCAGGGCGCGCGCCAGCCCGTGCACGGCCGCGTGCTCGTCATTGTCGCGGACCACCTGAATGTTCCCGTCGGCCTGCTGCAACTTCACGCCCACCGGCAGGTGCGTCTGCACCTGGCCCTTGGGGCCGTTGACGATCACCGTGTTGCCCTTCACTTCAAACTTCACTCCCTGAGGGAGCGGGATCGGCTTTTTTCCGATTCGAGACATTGCTTGTAGTCCTTCTCTCTTTAGCGAGTCCTTCAAGCCGCTTGCCGGCCGAATTCCACGCTGGTTACCAGCGGCTAGCAACTAGCGGCTAGCTTCTAGCCAAATCTGCTTCTCTCCAGCGGCTAGCTGCTAGTGGCTAGTCGCTTGGTAACTGCGCTTCGCGCAGCTACCATACTTCGCACAACAGTTCGCCGCCCACGCCTTCTTTGCGCGCTTTGCGGCCGGTCATCACGCCTTTCGGCGTAGTGAGGATGTTGATCCCCAGCCCGCCCAGCACGCGGGGAATATCGTTGCGGCCCACGTACACGCGGCAACCCGGCCGCGAGATGCGCTGCAGGTTGGAGATGGCGGCGGCATTGTCCGGACCGTACTTCAAGTAGATCCGCAGGACCTTGCGGCCGTCTTCTTCCGTCGCCTTGAAATTGGCGATGTAGCCTTCTTCCTTCAAAATGCGCGCGATCTCCAGCTTGAGCTTGGAGGAGGGCACATCTAGCTTCTGGTGCCGCGCGCCCAGTGAATTGCGGATGCGCGCCAGCAAATCTGCGACCGGATCGGTCAAACTCATCTTCGTTCATCTCCTCTTATCGTCACCCGTTCGTCCCCCGGCCTGCCGGGGGAAACCTGCGGTGACGTGAAACCCAGCAATTAGCAGTTAGCCATTAGCCTGATCTTCGTGGAACCTGGCACCTTGCATAACCTGAGCGCGAACTAGCCAATTGCCAATTGCTATTACCAACTCGACTTCGAAACCCCGGGAATCTCGCCCTTCAGCGCCAGACCGCGGAAGCACAAGCGGCACAGTCCGAACTTGCGCAGGAAAGCCCGCGGCCGCCCGCAAATCGAACAGCGGTTGCGGTGCTGCGTGGAGAACTTGGGTTTCTTGTTCGTCTTGGCGATCTTTGCTGTTGTAGCCATCTTGTCCTTATTAGCAATTAGCATTCAGCAATTGGCAATTAGCTAAAGCCTCTTTTCATTGAGGGCCCTGCAAAGCTGCCGGTTGCGTATTGCCGATTGCCTCCTTCTTCAAATTCAAACCAGACTGCACGTGGGCCAGATTCCAGACTGCTTCTTTGCCACCACGCTTGAGCTAGTTGCTAATTGCTAATTGCTAGCTGCTAGCTGGCAACTCCTGTTGCCCGGAACGGCATTCCCATATGTTTCAGCAGGGCCAGCGCCTGGTTGTCATCGCGGGCCGTGGTGACAATGGTCACGTTCATGCCTTTCAGCTTGTCCACCTTGGCGTAATCAATTTCCGGAAAGATTAACTGGTCGCGCAGTCCCAGCGTGTAATTGCCGCGGCCGTCAAACGACTTGGTGGAAACGCCGCGGAAGTCGCGCACGCGGGGCAGCGCGATGTTGATCAGCCGGTCCATAAATTCGTACATGCGGTCGCCGCGCAAGGTCACCATGGCGCCAATGGACATGCCTTCACGCACCTTAAACGCCGCAATGGACTTCTTGGCCTTGGTCACCACCGGCTTCTGCCCGGTGATTTCGCCCAGGTCGCGCACCAGCGGGTCCAGCATCTTGGTGTTCTGCGTGGCCTCGCCCACACCCATATTCACCACGACCTTGTGCAGCCGCGGCACGGCCATGGGGTTCTTCAATCCCAGTTCCTTGGCCAGCGCCGGAGCAATTTCCTTTTGAAACTTTTCTCTCAGCCGTGCTGTCGTTTTCGTCGCCATTGCTTTTTTGTTCTGCCTTTCTCACGGTTTCCGGGTTTACGGGTTCGTGAGTGTTGCCGGAAGCCGTTAGCTACTAGCCACAAGCTTCTAGCCTTAATTCTTGAAAACTTGACCTTTCTTCAATCAACCAGCAGCGCAAATTAATCGCGATGCCGTTATTGCCGCTTTTTCCTAGCAGCTAGCGCCTAGCCGCTAGCAGCTACTTGGTTTTGTCCAGCGTCGCGTCGCAGCGCTTGCAGACCCGAACTCTTTTGCTGCCGTCCATGCGATGTCCCACGCGCGACGGCCCGCAGCTGGGGCAAACCACCATCACGTTGGAAATCGAGATGGGCGATTCCTGCTCGGCGATGCCGCCCTTGATGTTGCGCTGCGGATTCGGCCGGACGTTCTTTTTCACCATCATCACGTGCTCTACCAGGACTTTTCTTTCGTCCGGAAACACGCCCAGCACGCGGCCTTGTTTGCCCTTGTCGCGCCCGGTGATTACCTTCACCTGGTCGTTGCGCTTGATGTCAATTCTTGTATGCATGTTTTACCCTTCAACTCGTCCGCTGGCGTGCTCGCCTGCCTTCCATTTCTCCAAGTCCCTCTTATCAGCGCCCTCTCTTACAGAACTTCAGGCGCCAGAGAGACAATCTTCAAAAACTTCTTCTCGCGCAGTTCGCGGGCCACCGGACCGAAAACGCGCGTTCCGCGCGGCTCGCCCGTATCGTCAATCAGCACGGCGGCGTTCTGGTCAAAGCGGATATAGGTGCCGTCGCGGCGGCGATGCTCCTTGCGCTGGCGTACGATCACGCACTTGACCACCGTGCCCTTCTTGACGGCACCGTCCGGCGAGGCTTCCTTCACCGCCGCGGTGACCACGTCGCCCAGGCTGGCGTTCAAGCCGGTGTGCCCGCCCAGCGGCAGAATCATCTGCAGGCGGCGCGCGCCGCTGTTATCGGCCACGTCCAAAATACTTCTCATCATGACTGCCATATTCAATTCCCCGTTTCCAGGAGAGCGACGAAACCTCTGCCGATCTCATCCCTCTGAAATTCTCGTCGAGCCATTAGCTCTTGGCCGTTGGCTTTTAGCCCTTAGCCCTTGCCTCTTGACTAGTGGCCCTTGATCCCACACTCGCTGTCCCAGAAGACAACGGCTAGTTGCTAGTTGCTAGCTGCTAGCTGCTAGCTGCTAGCTACTTCCTCGCCCGCCACCAGCTTGGCCCGCTGGATGATGTTCTTCAGCTTCCAGCGCTTCAAGCGCGACATGGGCCGCGTCTCTTCAATCTCCACCGTGTCGCCCACCCGCGCCGTGTTCTGCTCGTCATGCGCGTAAAACTTCTTGGCCTTGGCGACCACGCGGCGGTACAGGGGATGCGCCTTCTTCATGATCACCTGGACCACAATGGTCTTGTTCATCTTGTTGGACACGACCAAGCCGATCTTGGTGGCGCGACGGCCCGGCTTCTTGGTTGCGGCTGCTGTCTCTGCCATTACTTCTTCCTCGCTTTAGCTGCGGGCTTCGCGGCTTTGCTTTTGCTTGCGGACTTGGCCGCGGCTTTCGCTTTGGTCTTGGCCGAGGCCGCCACCGCGGGTGCGGTCTCCGCCGCCGCTGCCGGCGACGCCTTGGCGACCGCATGATGCGCGTGCGTCACACCCAGTTGCTTTTCCCGAACCAGCGTCTTGATGCGGGCCACGTCCTTGCGCAACCCGCGAATCTTCTTCAGACTCTCGGTCTGCCCCATCTTGAGCTGGAACTTCAAGCGGAAAAGCTGGTCGTTCAGCTCCCGCTGCTGGTGCTGCATCTCGGCGTCGGTCAAATTCCTGAGTTTGTCTGCATCCATAAAAGTTCTTCTCGTTGTTCCTTAGGGCCCCACAATCCCTTCGATTTCGCTTAGGGTGCTGCGCCCTCTTGCTCTGGCTAGTTGCTAAGTGCCAATTGCTAATTGCTGTTCTTAATGCGCGTCCGTGCGGGCCACAAATTTTGTCCTCAGCCCCAGTTTGTGCGACGCCAGCCGCAACGCTTCCATGGCGTCCGTGCGGGTCACGCCTTCCATCTCAAACAGCACTTTCCCGGGACGAACCACGGCCACCCAATGGTCGGGCGCTCCCTTGCCTTTGCCCATACGGGTTTCAGCCGGCTTCTTGGTCACCGGCTTGTCGGGGAACAGACGGACCCATATCTTGCCACCGCGCTTGACGAAGCGCGTCATGGCCACACGGCTGGCTTCAATCTGCCGGTCGGTCACCCAGCCCGGCTCCATGACTTTCAATCCATAGTCGCCAAACGACAGCTCGCCGCCGCGCCAGGCTTTGCCGCGCATGCGTCCGCGCTGCTGCTTGCGGTACTTAACTTTTTTCGGCATTAACATGATGTCAATTCCTTCTATACCGCTAAAGGCTCACTTTCAGCCTTTAGCACTTGGCCATTAGCCTTAAGCCCCCTGCACCCTGTGGCCCTCTTCGACCATCGATCAATCGCTCAAGGCTAAGTGCTAATGGCTAAAGGCTGCTTTCCTAGAATGCTCCCGCCCCCGCGCGTTCCGGCTGGCGCTTCTTCTGCGGCAGAATATCGCCGCGATAGATCCATACCTTCACGCCGATCACGCCGTACGTCGTGCGGGCTTCCGAGAATCCATAGTCAATGTCCGCGCGCAGGGTATGCAGCGGCAAACGGCCCTGCAAGTACCATTCCGAACGCGCGATTTCATTGCCGTTCAGCCGTCCCGACACGCGGACCTTGATGCCTTTGCAGCCGAAGCGCAGCGCCGAATCCACGCTCTTGCGCATCGCCCGGCGGAAGCCCACGCGCTTTTCCAGTTGCAGCGCGATGGATTCGGACACCAGTTGCGCGTCCAGTTCCGGCTTGTGCACTTCCTGGATGTCAATGAACACGTCGCGCGCCGTCCGCTTCTGCAGCTCCAGCTTGAGCTTGTCAATCTCCGCGCCTTTGCGGCCGATGATGATTCCCGGACGCGCCGTGCGGATGATGATGCGCAGCTTGTTGCCCGGACGCTCAATCTCCACCGAGCTCACGCCCGCGGACTTGAGCTTTTCCCGCAGCTCGTCCTTCAGCTTCACGTCTTCCAGCAGCAGCTTGTCGTAATCCCGCTCCACGAACCAGCGCGACCGCCAGGGTTTGGTGTATCCCAGGCGAAATCCGTATGGATGGACCTTCTGTCCCATTTTGTTCCTCTTGGTAGAGAAGCTGTTGCCAGCTTCTCTTCTGCAAACATTTCTTTCTTGCGACGCTGCCGGGCAACGCCGCCTGCTAAACCTATTTCTTGGCGACAGCCTTCTTGCCCGCCGTCTTTTTCTTGGCGACCGTCTTGGCCTTCTTCTTGGCCGGAGCTGCCTTGGGCGCGGCGGCTTCGTCTTCGCCCACTACCGTGGCCATTCCTTCGCGGTCAGTCCCGCCTTTTTCCGCCAGCACCACTTCCATGTGCGACATGCGGCGCTGGTAGCGGTACGCGCGGCCCATCGGCGCCGGACGGATGCGCTTCATGCGCGGCCCGTCATTGGCGATGGCCACTTTCACGTACAGCCGGTCCACGTCCACGTCCAGGCCTTTTTCGCCGCTCAGGTGGTTGGCGTTCTCCACCGCCGAGCGCACCAGCTGGAAAATGGCCGGGGCAATCCGCTTCTTGGTGAACTGCAGCGTGGTTAGCGCGTCTTCCACGCGCTTGCCTTTGATCAGGTCCAGCACCAGCCGCGCCTTCTGCGGAGAAACCCGGGTGAAACTCGCTTTTGCTTTGAATTCCATATGTCGTCCCTATGCCTTTGGCGCCGCTGGAGCTGCTGCCGGAGCCGCCGGAGCGATGGCCCCCGGGCCTCCGGGAATGCCGGCCGGCTTGGCCACAACTTCGGCCGCCTTCATCGAGTGCCCTTTAAACTGCCGCGTCTGCGAGAACTCGCCCAGCTTGTGTCCCACCATGTTTTCCGTCACGTACACGGGAATGAACTTCTTGCCGTTGTGCACGGCCAGGGTGTGTCCCACCATCTCCGGCGAAATCGTGGACCGCCGCGACCATGTGCGAATGACTTTTTTGTCATTCTTGGCGTTCATGTCCTCGATCTTCTTCAGCAGGTGGCCGTCAATAAACGGCCCTTTCTTTAATGAACGTGCCATTATTTGCTTCTCCTGCTCACAATGAACTTGTCAGTGCGCTTGTTGTTGCGCGTCTTGTAGCCGCGCGTCGGCTGGCCCCAGGGGGTCACCGGATGGCGTCCGCCGGAAGTCTTGCCTTCACCGCCGCCGTGCGGATGGTCCACCGGGTTCATGGCCACGCCGCGGTTCACCGGCTTCTTGCCCAGCCATATGTTGCGTCCCGCTTTGCCGATATGCACGTTCTCGTGCTCCACGTTGCCGATCTGTCCCACCGTGGCCATGCAGTCAATCAGCACCTTGCGGGTCTCGCCCGAAGGCAGTTTCACCAGCGCGTACTCGCCTTCTTTGGCGACCAGCTGTGCCGAGCCGCCGGCCGAGCGCACCATCTGCGCGCCCTTGCCCGGCTTCAGCTCAATGTTGTGCACCGTGGTGCCGGCCGGAATGTTTTTCAGCGGCAGCGCGTTGCCCACCAGGATGTCAGCTTCCGGGCCGCTGACAATTTTCTGCCCCACCACCATTCCCACGGGATGCAGGATGTAGCGCTTCTCGCCGTCGGCGTAAGCCACCAGCGCAATGCGCGCGGAACGGTTGGGATCGTATTCGATGGAAACCACCGTGCCGGGGATGCCGGACTTGTCGCGCTTGAAGTCAATGGTGCGCAGCTTGCGCTTGTGTCCGCCGCCGCGATGCCAGATGGTGATGTCGCCCGAGTTGCGCCGCCCGCCGGTGCGCAGCTTGATCTTGGTCAGCGCCTTGTGCGGTTTGTCCGCGGTCAACTCGTCGTTCGTCAGCGTGGTCTTGAACCGCAGTGACGGCGTTGTCGGTCGGTATGTCTTTATCGCCATAAAACTCAGCCTCTAGCGACTAGCTGCTAGCTGGTCGCTTTGATCTTCAGGTTCGCATTTTCTCTCGCGAACCACTGGTCCGTCATCGCCGGGCGAGTGTCTTTTTTGACTTTCTCGCTAGCAGCCAGGAGCTAGCAGCTCGTAGCTCTTTACAAATTCGCCGCGTACTCCGGCATCTTTTCTCCGGACTTCAGTTTCACGTACGCTTTCTTCCAGTCCGGACGATAGCCGGCAAACTTTCCCCGGCGGCGTTCTTTCCCCTGGAAGTTGGCGGTGCGCACCGAGTCCACTTTCACGTTGAAAATCTTCTGCACCGCTTCTTTTACTTCCGTCTTGGTGGCCTTGGCTGCAACTTCAAACACCAGCGTGCCCTGGCTGTCCTTGGCGCCCAGCCCTTTTTCCGTAATCACCGGTTTGCGGATGATCTGATAAGCCGACTTCATTACGCCACCTCCGCTTTCCGCTTGGGAGCCGACGCCTTCAGCGAATCCTGCAGCTTCTCCAGCGCCGCCTGCGAGAAGATGGTCGTCTCGTAGCGCAGCAGGTGATAAGGATGCACCTGGTTCCCGGCGATCAGTTCCACTCCGGCCACGTTGCGCGCGCTCAGTTCCAGGTTGCGGTTGGCCTTGGAGCCGTCCACGATCAGCGTGGTCTTTTCCGCGCCCAGCGTGTCCAAGGTCTTGCGGAACGCCTTGGTCTTGGCTTCGCCCAGTTCAAAGCTGTCCACCACCACCAGCTTACCGTCGGCCAGTTTGGCGGCCAGCGCCGAACGCAGCGCGCCAAAGAGTTTCTTCTTCGGGAACTGGTAGTCATAGGAGTGCGGCTGCGGTCCGTGGACCGTTCCGCCGTGGCGCCACAGAGGCGACCGGATGGAGCCCACGCGGGCCCGGCCCGTGCCTTTTTGCTTCCACAGCTTTTTGCCGGCGCCGGACACCAGTTTCTTGTTCTTGGTGGCATGCGTCCCGGCGCGCCGCGCGTCGCGATAGTGGTTCACCGCTTCCCACAGCAGGTCCTGGTTGATGCCGCCAAAGACTTCGTCCGCCAGCTCCAGCGTCCCGACTTTTTTACCTTTTAGGTCAACAACGTCTATTTTCGCCATCTTCTTCTCCAGGGCTCCGCAGCTTTGCTGCTTCGCCCTCGCGCTCTGCTCGCGCAATCCGGCGCTCGCCCGCGCTCACCCCAGCCCTTAGCTATCAGCAATTGGTAATTAGCAATTGGCAACTAGCTTTTGTCTCGTAACTCCAGCCATTTCGTTCTGTCCGAGATCACGCGCAATCCCATCTCGAACCGTGTGGCACAGGCACTCTTGCCTGTGCGCTTTAAATCTTACGGACCGCAGGCGCCCTCGCCTGCGACCGATTACTTCTTCGCTTTACCGGCCGCAGCTTTCTTCGCCGCCTTCAACGGATCCAGCGTGGTGGAACCAGCGAACCCGCGGCGCTCGCGCGGCGGCTTCTTGGCTTTCAACACCACGACATATCCATTGCGATGACCGGGCACCGCGCCTTCCACCAGCAGCAGGTTGTCCTCGGTATCAATGCCGCGAATCTTCAGATTGCGGACCGTCACCTGGTCCACGCCCATATGCCCGGACATGCGCATTCCCGGAAACACGCGCGACGGGAACGACGAAGCTCCAATCGAGCCTTGCACCTGGAACATGTGCCCGTGGGCCGCCGGACCGCCGCCAAAATGATGGCGCTTGACCACGCCGGCAAAACCGCGCCCTTTGCTCACGCCGATCACGTCCACGTAGCGCTCGCCGCTGAAGATGTCCACCAGGACCTTGTCGCCAACTTTCGATGGCCCGTTGCCCGCCGGAGCCGCTTCGCCTTCCGCGGCTGGCTGGGCGCTCTTGCCAGGCTCTTCCGTCTCCAGCGCTACTTCGCGGATGAACTTTACCGGCGGCAAGTCATGCTTGCCGAAGTGGCCCTGCATGGCCTTGCTGATGTTCTTGCCCTTCACAAATTCCACCAGACCGATCTGCGCCGACTCATACCCGTCTTTGATCGCGCGCTTGATCTGGGTGATTACGCACGGCCCGGCCTGGATCACCGTGACCGGGTGAACGTCACCCTTGTCGTCGAAGATCTGGGTCATGCCGATTTTCTTGCCTAAAATTCCGTTGACCATAATTCCCTCTCCCCATCATCCCTTTCTGGGACTGTAGGAAGCTTCTAGGCCCTAGCTTCTAGCTAGCAGCCAGAAGCTAGCCGCTAGCAGCTATTTGTGTTCCTTCCCAAACGCCTTGATCTCCACATCCACGCCGGCCGGCAGATCCAGCTTCATCAGCGCGTCCACGGTATGCTGCGTGGGCTCCAGGATGTCAATCAGCCGTTTGTGCGTGCGGATCTCAAACGCCTCCCGCGACTTCTTGTCCACGTGGGGGGAGCGCAGCACGCAATACTTGTTCTTCACCGTAGGCAGCGGGATGGGTCCCGCAATCTGCGCTCCGGTGCGTTTGGCCGTGTCCACGATCTCGCTGGTGGACTGGTCCAGAATGCGATAGTCGTAGGCCTTGAGCCGTATGCGAATTCTTTCTTTGCCAATCACTGTTTTGTCCTCAAAGATCGTTGCGGTCAGGCCGATAAGTAAAGCTCTACGATCACTGCCGCTCTTTTCAATTTGGTAATTTTGTAATTTGGTAATTTTGTAAATGATGTTTGGGTTACAGCACTTCAAATTACCCAATTACCAAATTACTCAATTACCAATTCTTCCTTACTGAATGATCTCGCTGATCGTTCCCGCTCCCACCGTGCGTCCGCCTTCACGGATGGCGAAGCGCAGGCCCTTTTCCATGGCCACCGGCGTGATCAACTCAATGGTCAGCGACACGTTGTCCCCCGGCATCACCATCTCGGTGCCCGCCGGCAACTCCGCCACGCCCGTCACGTCCGTCGTGCGGAAGTAGAACTGAGGACGATAGCCTTTGAAGAACGGCGTATGCCGTCCGCCTTCTTCTTTGTTCAGGACGTAGATCTCGGCCTTGAACTTGGTGTGCGGCGTGATCGAGCCCGGCTTGGCCAGCACCATGCCGCGTTCCACGTCGTCTTTGCCGATGCCGCGCAGCAGCAGGCCGGCGTTGTCGCCCGCCATGCCTTCGTCCAACTGCTTCTTGAACATTTCCACGCCGGTGACCACCGTCTTGCGCGTGTCGCGGAAGCCCACGATCTCCACTTCCTCGCCCACCTTGACCTTGCCGCGCTCGATGCGGCCCGTTACGACGGTGCCGCGGCCGGAGATGGAGAAGATGTCTTCAATCGGCATCAGAAACGGTTTGTCAATGTCGCGCGCCGGCAGCGGAACGTACTTGTCCACCGCGGCCATCAGCTCGTCTACCTGCTTTTCCCACTTCTCTTCGCCGTTCAACGCGCCCAGGGCCGACAGGCGCACCACCGGCACGTCGTCGCCCGGGAACTTGTAGCTCTTGAGCAGCTCGCGCACTTCCAGTTCCACCAGGTCCAGCAGTTCCGGATCGTCCACCGCGTCGCACTTGTTCAACGCGAC